>JBGSXT010000889.1:0-5923 GCA_041751295.1 Mariniblastus sp. | reverse complement strand
CCCGCGATTTAGGCAATTCCGCCATGGCCACACTGCAACGCCTCGATGGCGACAAATCGCCGCCGAACTTTTTCTGATAAAGTCGCCGCACATATGCGCCATGTCGCCTCGGTCGCCGCCTCAATCTCGAACAACAGGATCGGTAATGTGAATGAAAAGTTTCAACGACAATTAGACAAGTTCTTTCTGTTCGTGATCGAGCAGCCATTTTTTTCTCCAAACCTGCCCGCCGTAGCCGCTCAATTCGCCGTTGCTGCGAATGACACGATGGCAGGGCACGACGATCGCCAACCGATTGTGACCGTTGGCCCGTCCGACAGCCCGTTGAGCGCCCGGTTTTCCAATTCGCTGGGCCAACCGTTCGTAACTGGTGGTCTTGCCGTAGGGAATTGACAGCAAATCGTTCCAGACAGCTCGTTGAAATTCGGAGCCGTCGAGCGCGACAGGGAGTTCGAAAACCTGCCGCTGGCCAGCAAAATATTCGTCTAACTGTTCACCGGTTTGCTGAATCAGTCGATGATCCAGATTGGCAAATGGCCGTTTAAATATGCTCGAGAGTCGCTTGAATTGCGATTCCAGCATACGTCGGTCGGCAAATTCGAGCAGACACAGTTTGTCATCGACAACCGCTGCGACCATCGGACCCAAAGGAGTCAGGACACGGTTGACCGCGATCGGGCTGCCATAGGATTTTGACCGCGCGGGCGTAATGCCAGACCATTTTCTGAATGCTGCATTGAATCCACTCAGCGATTCGAATCCGCTGTCCATCGCTGCTTGCGTCGCCTGTTTCCCAATTTGAATTTGACCCATTGCCTGCGCCAACCGGCGTGATCGCAGGTAGCCATGAAATGTAATTCCGTGATGCAGACTGAACCAGCGACGGACCCTGGCTGGTTCAATATCGAGCTGGCGGAGATCTGTGTCTGTCCAGCGGCGATTGGAATCCGATTCCAGCTGGCTGATAAGCCGGCGCAGCCATTCCGGGTTGGTTCCCGGCACCTCCAGCGGTCGACACTTCTTGCAGGGTCGAAATCCGGCTGACAGAGCATCCCTGGTACTGCCGTAGAAATCAACATTTTCCCTGTTTGGCTTCCGCGCTGGACAAGTGGGTCGGCAGAAAACGCCAGTCGTTCTGACTCCGACAAAAAATACGCCTTCGTATTGTTGATTGCGATCGCAAAGTGCCCGATACATTTCATCGTCGGCAGGCAGATTCGACACGGATTTCGCTGTGGTATTCGTCATGACAGCATTCTAGAAAACTGTCATAATAACGCGACCGAAAAATGAACAGGTAATTCGGTTTTTTTGAACCGCCTCACAATGGATTTCACATGAGTGCAACGCTCGTTGAAGAAAAAAGTATTAAACGACTACCTGAGCGAAAGGACGTGCCAGAGTCCGATTGCTGGGATTTATCGAAGCTGTTTGCCGGCGATGATGCGTGGGAGCAAGCGTTTTCTCGATGGGAAAAGCTTGTCGGCGGCTATCAGCAGTTCAAAGAAAAATTGGGGCATGATGCGAAAGTATTGGCAGAATGCCTGATTTTTGACAGTCAGGTTGACCGGCTGGGCGAGCGACTGGGCAATTACGCATTTCTTCGCACTGCCGAGAATCAGGCCAATGCAGATTATCAGCGGATGTTGGGGCGATTTCAGAGTGTCGCAACCAAAGCCGCCGAGGCGGCCAGTTACATCCGCCCGGAAATCATGGCTATCGATGCGGATCGAATGGCCCGATTCGTGGAAGCTCCCGAACTGCAGCTGTATCGGTTGTTGCTCGAACGAATCACCCGTTACAAGCCGTATACGCTGGGCGAAAAAGAAGAACAACTGATTGCGATGCAGGGTGAAATGGCCGGGGCCACTTCGCGAATTTTTCGCCAGCTGCATGATGCCGATCTGAAGTTCGGTTCGCTGAAAAATGAACTCGACGAAGAAGTTGAATTGTCGGCGAGTACATTTTCACAGTTCCTGATTTCACCGGATCGAAACGTTCGCAGGAATGCCTTTCATCAGTTTTATCAGCAATTTACCGCTCACGAAAACTCGCTGGCGGCCATTTTAAATGGTTCCATTCAGAAAGATGTCTATTACGCACGTGCCCGTGGTCACGACAGTGCGTTATCGCAGGCGCTGTTCGCCGATAACGTTCCGCACAGTGTTTATGACAACCTGATCGCTTCCGTGCGAAGGAACTTGCCAGCCCTATTTCGGTATTACGATCTGCGAAAACGCAAAATGGGCCTCGATGCGATTCATCATTACGACACCTACGTACCCATTCTGGCCGATCTGGATGGTGAACGCCCGTGGAATCAGGCGGTCGAAGAGGTTTGCGACTCACTGCATCCGCTGGGCCGCGAATATACGGAAACTCTGCGGCAGGGATTGAGCGGTCGCTGGTGTGACCGTTATCCAAACCTGGGAAAACAGAGCGGTGCGTTCAGCTGCGGGTCATTCGATGGCGATCCCTACATCCTGATGAATTACAAGCCGCGCGTGATGAATGACATGTTCACGCTGGCTCACGAAGCCGGTCACTCAATGCATTCCTGGTATTCGGCTTCTCATCAGCCATTCGAATATTACAACTACTCGATCTTTGTCGCCGAAGTCGCCAGTACGTTCAATGAACAACTGTTAGCCAAACACCTGCTCGACCAAGCCAGCGACGATCGCCAGCGCGCCTACCTGATCAACATCCAGATTGATGACATTCGCGCGACCGTTATTCGGCAAACGATGTTTGCGGAGTTCGAGAAATTGACGCATGCAATGACCGAGGCGGGCGAGCCGATGACTTTGGAGGCCTTCAAGTCGACGTATCGCAATTTGCTCGAAGACTATTTTGGACCGGAATTCGTACTCGATCCGGAAATGTCACTGGAATGTCTCCGCATTCCACATTTTTATCGGGCATTTTACGTCTACAAATATGCGACCGGACTGTCAGCAGCGATTGCCTTGAGCCAACGGGTGCTTGGCGGAGGGGCTGACGAACTGGCGGACTATTTGAATTTCCTGAAGAGTGGCTGTTCGAAACACCCCTTGGATTTGCTACGGGATGCCGGCGTCGATCTGGAAAGCCCTGAGCCCGTGGCTACTGCGCTACAGTATTTTGGAAACCTTGTCGATCAACTCGATCAATTGCTCTGATCGGCCCGGCCGACAAAACCTGGAATGAAATTGTGATCAAAATCGTCTGTCCTATCGTGGTGATCTTCCTGTGCCTGCTGCAGTTTGCCCCGCGTACTGGTTCCGGACAGAACGATTTGCTCGCTGCCAAACGTGATACTGACTGGCAGGCTAAACAGGCGCTGCAACACAAACTGGAGACTTTGCTGCATCCGATTATTCAGACATGTCTCGATCAAGGCCTCAAGTCGACGGCGAAAGTACTGCAGAAATATCTCGTCATTCGTGATCCACAGCGCCAATACATATTTCTGCCACCGGAGAATCCAGTGGCAGATGATCGGCTGTCCAACGATCTGCCGCCCGAAATCCGATCCAAAGTCAACGAAATCTTGAACGGGCATGCCGAGGCTCTGTTTGCCCTCGCAAAAACGGAAGTCGCCAGTGGGAATGGCGCTGTCGCGTTTCAGCTGTTGCATGAAATCCTGTTTTTTGCGCCGAATCATGAGTCCGTTCGCAAGATACTTGGCCATCGAATTGTTCCGCAAGCAAACATAGAGTCGTGGCAGGTATCGTCGGATCGTTTCAGGATCAGGAGAGCAACTCGGCCGAATGATGCTCTGGGCTGGCCGGCAAAAACATGGTCGACAGCTTCCACCGCCCATTTTCAGATCGCGTCCCGGGGAACGGATGTAGAAACCGAATTCCTTGCCCGCAGTCTGGAACGCTGGCATGACGTTTGGCGTCAAGTGTTCTTCGAGTATCACAGTCAATCGACTGTACTGGAAAATTGGCTCAATGGCAAAGGAAGTCAGAGTGCTCCCCGCCGGAAATTCAAAGTGGTGTTTTTTGGCGATAAGGATGATTATGTCGCCGGGCTGTCGCGAACCGTTCCGGGAGTCGAAGCATCAACCGGCTATTACAGCGATCAGGAGGAGACCTCGTACTTTTTTGCCAGCGATGACAGGACCATTCATGACACGTGGCGGCATGAAATGTCCCATCAAATGCTTCAGGAATCGCGGCGCAGCATCATTTCGCCTTTTCAGGATGAGTTTCTCTGGCTGGGCGAAGGGATTGCAATGTATTTCGAATCCTTAGCTGACTTTGGCGATTATGTGACACTGGGCGGGTTTGATACGCGACGAGTCCAGTATGCCAGGCTCAGACGGATCAAAGAACAGTTTCATATTCCGCTGGAGCAGCTTTCAAAAATGAATCGGGTCGAATTCCAGTCGCAAGCTGATCTCGCCAAAATCTACAGCCAGTCTGCTGGTGTGGCCCATTACCTGATGAACGCCAACCAAGGCCAATGGCAACCGCGATTGATAGATTTTCTACAACTTAGTTATCAGGGGAAATTGAAGTCCGGCTCATTTGAAAAAATAATTGGCAAAACTTTTGACGAAATTGATGCCGGCTACGCGGAGTTCCTGAAGATTCAGCGCGGGCAATTGGAGTATTTAAATGCAACGACAACCCAAACCGAGCTGGCGCTGATCGCGGCCCCTTTGGAAGACGACTCGCTGGCCAAAGTCGCCCAGTGTACAAACCTGTCATGGCTCGATTTATCGGCCTGTGATGTGCGTGGCCAACGGCTAGTTTATTTGAAAAACTGTGAACAGCTCGAACAGCTTTTCTTGACTGGCGCGATCGTGGACGCAGAATCAATTCGCATCATTGCCCAGTTGCCGATCCGGGAACTGGATTTGAGCGGTTCCAACCTTGGCGACTCGGAACTTGATTTATTGGCTGAATCGAAAACGCTGGCTTCCGTGAATCTGGCGGGAACAAAAATAACCGATCAGGGTCTCGATCAGCTAAGGTCCAGGCGGCCCAACCTGACAGTCAATGTAAATTGACTGCCCCTATTCCCGAATGTCACAGCTTCCGTTGACCCTTACGGCCACTCGTAATACAATCCGGAATTCTGGTAACGGTGGCCGTAGCTCAGCTGGTAGAGCACTGGATTGTGGTTCCAGTCGTCGGGGGTTCGAGTCCCCTCGGCCACCCTGTGAAATATGAAGGACAACTGACCGGCTGCGACAACTGACCGGCTGCGACAACTGACCGGCTGCAATAACTGACCGGCTGCAATAACTGACCGGCTGCGATAGGTTGCAATCTTCGGATACCGAGGGTTTTGCATTCCTGCATCCCATCCGCTGAGGCAAGTGTCAGTTTGCCTGTCGGGCGAGTTGCTAATTCGCCCCTGCGTTGCTTCGGGCGAATTAGCAATTCGCCCTACAGCGATAGTTTCATCTGCCGGTCGCCTTAGCCGTTCCGCGTGGCGAAGTCCCGCATGAAATCGGCCAAGATTTCGCAGCCGGACAGCGGAAATGCATTATAGATTGACGCCCGAATGCCACCGACATTTCGATGTCCTTTGAGTCCATCCATGCGGTGCTTTGACGATTCGGCAAGGAATTTCGAGTCAAGCGTCTCATTGGGCGTGCGGAACGTGACATTCATAACGGAACGACATTCCTTTTCGCTGTGTCCGCTGTAAAAACCATCCATTTCGTCGATGACATCATAAATCAAACTGGCTTTATGATTGTTCCGACATTCAATCTCGGTCAATCCACCTTCGGCCAGAAACCACTTGAAGACCTGTCCCATCATGTAAATTCCAAAAGTGGGGGGCGTATTGTATCGCGATTCTTCGGCGATCATTTTGGAATAGCTCATCATCGAGATCGTTTTCTGATTGGCCCGTTCGACAAAATCCTTGCGAACGATAACCAATGTTACGCCGGAAGGTCCAAGATTCTTCTGCGCGC
>JBGSXT010000888.1:0-6821 GCA_041751295.1 Mariniblastus sp. | reverse complement strand
CCGCTTAGAAATTAGGGTTGGTCAGAATCGGTTTTTCGGTCATCCTTCGTGTAACACGGAGGTGCCTTATGGAAAAGAAGTATATCGTTCGGTTGAGCGATCAGGAACGGGAACCTCTTAAACGGGTGATTGGCAAGCTTTCAGGTTCGAGCCAAAAGGTGCGGCGAGCCAACATACTGTTGATGGCCGATGCAGACGGTCCCGCGTGGACCGATACTCGAATTGCGGAGGCCTATCATTGTCGTACCCAAACGGTGGAGAATGTCCGACAACGACTGGTCGAGCGGGGCTTGGAGGAAACGCTCGACGGAAAGAAACGCGATTCGGCACCTCGCCAAAAAACACTGGATGGAAAACAGGAAGCCAAGGTCATCGCGATGAGACTGGGTTCGCCGCCCAAAGGGTATGCTAACTGGACGATGCGTCTGCTGGCACGTAAAGTCGTCGAGCTGGAGATCGTCGAATCGGTCAGCCACCAGACAGTCATGCGAACGCTAAAAAAAATGGCATGACTACACGCCGAAACATGGCAGTTGGTTAAACATCGCAGAGAATGAATTGAGCAGCTTGACACGGCAATGTGTCTCGGGCCGACGTATCGGCAGTATTGACGCGCTGCGCGAAGAAACTACTGCCTGGGCGGAGGATGTCAGTATCCAACAACGGACCGTCGATTGGCGAATGCGGATCGACAATGCCCGCTGCAAGCTGAAATCGATATACCCTAAAATTTAAAGGGAACAAAGCACTAGACCCATCGATCAATGGGAATCGTTGTCTCGACAGATCTTGCAGGTACCGTTGGAAACACGAAGAAGAACGCGGTCTAACGTTACTGTCAAAGTTACATTGAACGTCGTTTTGGGGCACTTTGGGAATGGAATAGTTGGCATTTCGCGAATCGAATACTGTCGAGTAATGGAGGGTTCAATCGTGTGATTCAACTCACAGAAAACGCTTTCGTTTACAGGCAAACACAAACCAAAGAATGCGACGGGTCAAATCCCCATCATCGCCAGCAGGTCGGTCAGCTGTGACAGGAAACTGGTAACTCGCGGATGCCGGGTTTCGAACTGTTCGATACGGTCATTCAAATCGCGTGGTTTCGACAAGTCGTCCTGCGGTTGAGCTGCGACCTTGGCCTGATCGACAATCTGGCCCACTTCGGCCACCATTTCTTCCAAAGCGTTAACCGTCGCGTCATCGATCTGGTCAACCTGGCCCAAGTCGTTATTGATTGCAGCGAGCTGTTCATGCAACTCACGCAGTTTGACTAGCAGTTCAGTATTTGGCATTTTCGTACTCCGGATTGGATTATCCGCTATTTTTCCGAATGGGTTTCTTTTTTGGCAGTTTTAAACGAATTTTCTTCGAGCTCTGCCAGAACGACCCATTACAGGATCGAACGGGAAATTATTGTCGTAGCCACGCTTGCCAAAGCGTGGACTCTCCGCCGTCTGGCGACGACGGCTACGCGAAATCCGACATTTGGTTCAATCGCAATCCTGAGCGGCCCGCCTGCGTTGCAGCAGGCGATTATAGACGTTTTCGACCTGATCGATTAGTCGCTGCGGTGCAAAAGCCTGGGAAACAAATGCCCGACCCTGAAATCCGAGTGTATTCCGACGGTTATCATCGCTGGCGAGAGCAATGACAGCCTGCGCAATCGCGGCTTCGTCGCCGACGGGTACCAGCAGCCCAGTCTCGTTGTGCTTGATGATTTCGGTCAATCCACCGGTTCGACTGGCGACGACAGGAGTGCCGGCCATGAGAGACTCAATAGCCACCAGCCCCAACGGCTCCTCTACCGATGGAACCACGGTTAATTCGCAGGCGGCCATGTAATCCGCCACATTGCTTTGCCGTCCAACCCATTTCGTCATTCCGGCCAAGTCGTTTTTCGCCAGGAACTTTCGGATTTTGCGCACGTGCGGCTGCTGTCGGCCAAACCGTCCCACAAATACTACTTTGAGATCGGGAACCTGACTGGCGATCGCCGGCAACGCGCGGACAAGATGCCAATGGCCCTTGCGGTGGGCGATTTCGCCGATCACGCCGATCAGGAAATCTCCGGATTTGAGTCGCAACCGTTGCCGAACGCCTGTTACTGCATCCGCAGGGACATTTTTTAGCCGGTCGTAATCCGTGCAACAGTAAATCGTTTCCATGCGGTGTCCCGGGATTCGATTGATTCGTGAATGGTAATCGAATGTCGAACGCGAATTGGCAATCACGTAGTCGTTGAAATTCCAATGCAGCTCGAAGTGCCGATTGTGGGCGGTTGCGACGACGGGAACACCAGTCATCAGTTTCAGTCCGATTCCAAAATTCTGGGCCCGCGTCATATGCGTGTGTACCAGATCGATTTTCCGTTCGCCAACGACGGCCGCTATTCGTTTGAGTTCGGTCAGTGGAAATCGCCACATGTTCGATTCGATCACTTCGACTGATTGAGGGTCAACGTTGGATTTCATCCAGGATGATGGACGGCAAAGGAGCGTAACCTGATGACCACGCAACGCGAGTTCTTCGCTCAACAGTTTGCAGTACACGAGCGCGCCATTGACGCCACGCCCGGAAATGATCTGCAAAATGTTCAAGTCCGTTTCTCCAAATTGAAACCGAGGATTTCAGGGAATGCCGATTCGCTAGCGGCAGTGGGAATTATTCCAGAAAGATGCGGATCACTGCAAGGTTGACTCTGAACAACCGAAAACGGGGTCCGACAATGAACGACGAACACAATAACGGGGCTAAATGCCATTTGGTGAAGTTCTGAAATCTGCTAGTAGACCGATGTTGAATCGTCAGTATTTAGTGAAATGAAATTCAATGTCCGCATTACGTACCTCAAGAGCGTCCGCCTGGACCGGCGATATCCGTCGACTGTCCCTGCTGCTGAAGCTTCCCTTATTAATAGTCGCCGCACTTGGCTGCAGCGAGAGTCAACCGGTCGCGACTTCGCCGCCAGAGGCATCAATCGCTGCCCATTCCCTTTCTGGTAAAGCGGTCGAACACATTCAGGAGCTTTCCAGACTGACGGCACAGGCTCGCGAATATGAAGAGCATCTGGATTTTGACGCGGCCGCTGGCACATGGAAAACATTTACTTCAAAAGTGGTCAAACAATTTGGCCCGGAATCATGGCAGGCCAGGAATGCCGAGTTCGCTTACACCAGCGCGATTGAAAAGTCGGGATTCGACTCGTCTCAGCGTCAACAACTCAAGCAAATTCGCCAATGGAACGAACAGATCAAAAAATCGGTTGCCGGGAATGAAATCAATAATGCGCTCGAACTGAGTCAAGATGTGAAGCAATTGCAATCGGAACTGTTCGGAGAAGACTCAATCGAAGTCGGTCAATCGTTCATACAGATTGCCACACTGGAAAGCCGGTTGGGTTGTTCGGATCGTGCGATCAGCAACTTTCATCAGGGAATTAAAATTCTGGCGCAACGCGGCTACACAGATCACCCGGAACTGGAAATGGCTCACGCTGGATTGGCATCTGCGTATTCCGAGAATCAGAAATATGCACCAGCGGTCGCCAATCAGAAAGTTGCAACTCAAATTTCTGGCCGGATTTGGGGCTTGGACAGTCTGAATTTTGCCACGCAGGCCAACCAATTGGGCGTGATCTACCATCGGGCAGGCAACCTTGACGTCGCTTTCAATATTCTGAGTCAGGCCAAATTAATTCGCCAACAGGCACTTGGAACAAAGCACATGGCCTACGCCCACAGCTGCCTGAATCTGGGCGTCGTGATGCTCGACCTGCAGCGATTGGCCGACGCCGAAGCCTGTCTTGTCGAATCGTTGGCGATTTTTGAGCGCGAACTTGGATCAGACCATCCATTAACAATTCGCTGCAAGTCTCAATTCGCCTCACTGCATATGCTGCGAAAACAACCAGAACTTGCCGAACCAACTTTAAATGAAATCGTCAATTCCATGACCCACCCGAATGACCTGGATGATAAATCATTGTTGTCCCACCAGTATCGACTGGCTGTCGCGCTAGCCCAGCAAGGAAAATATGATCGGGCACAACCACTCATTGAACAGGTCATTGAGAAACAACAGTCCCTGTTCGGTGCCTCCGACAGACGGACCATATCATCGATGCGCGCCTACGCATCGATGCTGCAAAGTACCCACCAAAAGGAATTGGCTGCGCAGGTCAACCAGCAAATCAATCGCGTTGCCCACGTTGTCGACGCCAACGATTTTCAACGGCGATAATGAAACATACAGCCGCAGCAGGGCGCCTTCGTTGGCGCTGAAGACATGATGCCTTTCGATCGTCGCGGATTAACCACATCAAATTGTCGTTAAACGATGGTCTAGAACCGTCACAACCCCTTTATTCGGTACAGGTTTTGATTTGCCTCGTAGATGCGTTACAATGATGCGAAGGGAACAGGTTCTCCAGAACACGTGACATTGTTCAACGCAACAACGACATCAGATTACTTAAACGGAACAGCACCATGAAAAAAACACTTGCTAAAAAGTTTGGAATTTACTCAGCCCTCGGCGTTGCTGGTGGCATGACATTCGGCACGACTGCTGCCGAAGCAGACATTATTTTTACCGACTTCACAGGCTCGGCCACGCAAGGCAATCCTTTGAACATCGATCTGGATGGCGACACGGTCACCGATTTTGTGTTCGACCTGTTCGTGACTCCACCGAACCAATACGGAAGTCTTTCCAATTGGGCTCGAATGACACCGGGATTTGCCGGCAACGGATTCGCGGCGACTGCCCCCGCCCCATTCGGCGGTGGCGCTGCTTACGGGCCCAACAACCTGGCATACGGCGCTTCGATCTCTGGCCAATCGTTCTATGCCGGAGCCCCAGGCGGCCCACTACAATTGGCTTACACCAGTTATAATCCCGGCAATATTTATGGAGCCTTCGGCGGACTCAATTTTCCAGGTAACGGTCCCAGCGGATACATTGGTGTCCAGTTCCAATCGGGAGGCGGGGATCTCGTATTCGGCTGGATCGGCGTGACTGTCACCGGCGATGTGACCAACGCCAATTTTGCTCAAGCCTCGATTGACGTCAACGGATTCGCCTACGCCACAAGTGGTTGGACAATCACTGCCGGCCAAACAACCAGCGTCGTTCCGGAACCGAGCTCGATCGGTTTGCTGGCTTTGGGCGCAGCTGGCCTGGCAGCACGACGGCGAAAAAATGCCGCCGTCTGATTTCGCGGCCTCAGACTAACATTTCAAAATCCTGCAAGAGCTGTCATATTGGACAGCTCTTTTTATGTAAGCGTTCATAGGATGTCGAGATTCGCCAAATTCAAGCGGGTCTGCCTTCGGCGTATGAACGGTTACCTGTTGCGGGAGAGGGTTGTAGCGAAATCGGAAATTGGATGAGTACGCGAATCGCGAAGAAAGTATTGCTGATCGGCTGGGATGCTGCTGATTGGCAACACATTAACCCGCTGCTGGATGATGGTCTGCTGCCTGGGCTTGAGAGTCTGATCAACAGGGGAGTGATGGGCAATCTGGCAACCCTGCATCCGGTCCTTTCGCCAATGTTGTGGAATTCCATCGCAACCGGAAAGACAGCCGACAAACATGGCGTGCTGGGATTCACTGAGCCACTGCTGTCCGGGAAAGGAGTACGGCCTTTCGCCAGCACCAGCCGCAAAGTCAAAGCGCTGTGGAATATTTGCCATCAAAATCAGTTGAGGTCTAATGTGATTGGCTGGTGGGCCAGTCATCCCGCTGAACCGATCAACGGCTGTGTGGTTTCAAATCTGTTCAACGGTTTGAGGCGCAATCAGGACGGGAGCCTGAACATCACTCCAGGCACATTCCATCCAGCGGAAAAGGGGGTGCAGTTCGCCGATCTGAAAATCCATCACGCCGAAATCACCGGTGACGATATTCTGCCGTTTATTCCCTCAGCCGCCGGGATTGATCAAACGAAAGACCCGCGCCTGTCAACAGCCTGTAAACTGTTATCCGATTGCGCTTCGATTCAATCGATCGCCACTCATCTGATCGAAACCGAGCCGTGGGATTTGACCGCCGTCTATTTCGACTCGATCGATCATTTCTGCCATGCGTTCATGTATTACCATCCTCCGCAAATGGCCAACGTTACCGATCAGGATTTTGCGATTTACAAAGATGTCATCAAAGGTGCCTATCAGTTTCACGATATGATCCTGCAGCGATTGATCCATCTGGCCGGCGAGGAAACGACTGTCGTTTTGTGTTCCGACCACGGATTTCAGTCTGGGGGACTGCGTCCGTATGCGACTCCATCCGAACCTGCAGGTCCGGCGGCATGGCACCGCGATTTGGGAATCATCGTGATGGCCGGTCCGGGAATCAAACGGGATGAACGAATCTACGGCGCGAACATCATCGACATCACGCCCACGATTCTGTATCAATTTGGTCTGCCGGTTGGTGAAGATATGGATGGGCGAGTGTTGATCGATGCATTCGAAAATCCACAGACTCCGGCAATCATTCCCAGCTGGGAGTTCGTGCCAGGAGCTTGCGGCATGCACATCGCTGACGATGTTGCTGATGGCAGTCAACCGATGAGTGATGCGCAATCGCAGGAACTCGTCAAGCAGTTCGTGGCACTGGGCTATATTGAAGACCCCGGCGATGATCTGGAAAAAGCGGCCCGGAACTGCCAATTGGAACTCGATTACAATCTGGCGCGGGTTTATCTTTCCACCAATCGGTACGAACAGGCAGTTGAAGTACTGACCCGGCTGGTTACGAAAATGCCGTGGGAAGATCGGTACTGGAAAAACCTCGCCCATTGCTATTTTGAAC
>JBGSXT010000887.1:0-4320 GCA_041751295.1 Mariniblastus sp. | reverse complement strand
GTTGCTGCAACTGCATGCCGACGGCAACAACTCGGCCGCCTGGTCCCGTTTTGTCCAGCTCTACACTCCGCTGATCTTTTTCTGGGCTCGCAATACTGGACTTTCGCAACACGACTCGTCGGATTTGGTTCAGGATGTGTTGACGATCGTGCTGCAACAGCTGCCGAAATGGAAGTACGATCCGGAGAGGAGCTTTCGAGGCTGGCTGCGGGCCATTACGCTCAATCGCCATCGCGAAATCGCCCGACGCCGGAAGATCCGGATGGTCGATGCGGGTGACCAGCGAATCGAAGACCTGCCTGACCCGAAACTGGCCGAATCGACCTGGGATTTGGACTACAGTCGCCGCTTGGTCGCGTCGGCGATGGAAATTCTGCAAAGCGATTTCGAACCCGAGACGTGGATGGCACTCAAGCTGATGCTTTCGTCTGGCCGGACTGCCGCCGAGATCTCCCGGGAAACTGGCGTCAGCGTCTGGACCATCTACTCCGCAAAAACCCGGCTGCTGACCCAGCTGCGGACAGAATTAAAGGGTTTGTTGGACTGAGTAATTAGATGAATTCCCGCTGTTTCATCTAGCGAATCTTTCGGATGCAAACTTTTTCAGTTTTTCGTCACCAATTCGGACGCCGGCGCGCATAGTCTGTTCTGTAACCAATCACCAGAATTCGTGACGGACGATCTTATGATCCAGACCCAAACCAAATGCCCGCCAGAAAATGAACTCATCGATTATTTGCTTGGCAAACTGCCGGAAGAACTGTTGCCTCAACTGGAATCGCATTTTCAGGATTGCCGAACCTGTGAAGAGACGATTCGAGGCCTGAGCGCGACCGATACGTTAAACCAATTCGTCGTCAGCCAGTTCGTCGAACAGGCTGATCCGAAACCAGAGGATCGGCTGTTCGTTTCCGGGTTGATCGAAAAGCTGCAGCTGACCACGGTTGAACGCAGCCGCGATCGGGCCGCGATCCAGGAACGGGCAGTCGAAGTCATCCGGCTGCTCGACGAAGCCGACCGAGCTGAAAGTCTGGGGCAACTCGGCGAATACCGGATCGAAGAATTGATCGGAGCGGGCAGTACGGGCGTTGTCTTTCGTGCCGTCGATCGGCAGCTCGATCGCTGCGTGGCTCTCAAAGTCCTGCGTCCTTCGCTGGGCGACGCCGCTCGTCAGCGGTTCATGGCCGAAGCGCGCGCGGCAGCGTCCATCGAGCATCCGAACGTGATTACGATTTACCAGGTCGGTCAGTACAAATCGTTGGCGTTCATCGCGATGCAATGGTTACCGGGTGAAACTCTGGAAGATCGTCTAGCGCGAGTTACCTTTCTGCCGGAAAACCAGGTTCGCGATATCGGGGCACAGATCGCAGCCGGTTTGCAAGCGGCCCATTACAAAATGTTGATCCATCGCGATATCAAACCGGCTAATATCTGGCTGTCCGCCAATTCCGACCAGGCGATTATTCTGGATTTTGGGCTGGCCCGGATCGCCGATGACGATCCACACATGACCAGCACCGGGATGCTGGCCGGCACCCCGAATTTCATGTCACCCGAACAGACGCGAGGCCAGGAACTTGACGGCCGCAGTGATCTGTTCAGTCTGGGCTGTTTGATGTATCGCGCGGCGACCGGCAAACTCCCCTTTGGAGCCGGCGGCGTACTGGCCACTCTGCAATCGATTCAACACCATCAGCCGTCCGTACCGCAGGAATTGAATCCGAACCTCAGCTACGACTTCTCGGACCTGGTGATGTGTCTGCTGGACAAACAGCCAGCCAATCGCCCGTCTGGTGCCGACGATTTGATTCACGCTTTAGGCCATCCACGCGAAAGTTGGCCATTCGCCGCGACACCCTACAGTTCCAAACCAGCCCCTCGACTGGCGGACCCTCAATCGCGAACAAAAACCGGTTCGCGACGCGGCCGTTGGATTGCCGCTGCCACGTTGGTGGCCCTGCTTGCTGCTGGTTGCCTTGCATTCGGCCAGCAGATCATCCGCATCGCCACCAACCAGGGTGAAATCGTGATCGAAACAGACGACGAGAATGTGCAAGTCGAAATCCTGTCCGGCGGCAAGGTTGTACGCGTCATTGACACTTCGACGCAGCAGCGTATCGACATCGAGGCGGGTGAGTATCAGATCACCGCCCGCGACTCCAACAACGCCAACGGCGAATTCAAAATCTCGAACAACCACATCGTCCTGACCCGTGGCGGTCAGCAAGTCGTTTCTGTCGATTTGATCAAGGAAAGCAGCAATGCCAACTCGTCAAATGCAGTGACCACGACCGAGCCGCTGTTTGATGGCAAAACCTTCAATGAATGGCTAGCCCAACTTTCAGATGAACGCAGTAGAGAGGTCATTGCCGTTGGCATGGAAGCCCTTGGGACTCTATCGATCGACGATCCACTTCGTCAAGAAAGGGCAATTGAAGCAATTCGTCCTTTGATTCGAATGCACGGCAACGGTGCGATTCAAGGAAGAGATGACTGGCCGACTCTATTCAACAAGTTCTTCAGCTACATGCCGCCCGAACGGGTTGTAAAGTTTGCCATTGACGAAATTCAGAACGGAAACACCCACAGCCGAAATCAGGCAGTTTGGAACGTAGCTGCACTAGGCCATATTTACCAAGGCGAAGGGTTGTCCAGGATTGAAGCCCACCGCACAGCGATTTGCAGGAATCTGAAAACGATTATCAAAACGGGAGTTGCTGGAATCCAGCGAAGCGACTCGGCTAACGACCGACTAGCAATCCGGCGGCTGGTATGTTACGCAATCGACACCTGTTTTTCGACGGAGATGAATTTCGGAAAAATTGAACGGCACATATTGGACCCCGATATTGTGGCAATGCTGGAAAACATTATTTCGGAATCAGAAAACCGCGAGTTGCAAGGTTGCCTGGCGCAATCGCTGATGGCATTCGGGGTTGATTCCGAGGTCGCCTGGAGCCGCTGTTGTGATCTGTTGGGCGATCCGGAAATGCCCGGCGATTTGTATGCGACCCTTTATTTCAATTACCTTGCGTTGCTTCCGGATGCGGAATTCAGCCATGCGATTCCTAAGCTTGTCACGATATTCGAAAGTGATGAGTTGTGCGATCGGCTTGTATCGGATGCCCAACCCTGGGTTGGAGCTGTAAATTCGAATCGAGCACCGGGAAAGTTGATTGAAGGCCTCTCAAGTCCAGAATTTGATCGAAATTGGATTCGCACCGACATCCTTCAACGGATCGCAAGCCGCGGCGAATTCGCCGCCCCTGCCCTGCCTTGGCTAGACCAGATCGCCATCAGCGATTCAGCGTTCAAAGAAAACGCTGCAACCGCCGCCAAGAAAGTACGCGGTGAAGATCACAAAACAGCAACAGCCGATGGCGATGAAACTCGCAAAGTGACCGACCAGGCAAGCGATGAAACATCAGGCGTCGGAGGCGGCGGAATTTCTGCCAATGACAGCTCAACAAAGAAGACTGACGATACCCAGAGATCCAAATCCATTTCAAAACTGACCTTTGAGGGCGGAACGTTCGACGAATGGTTGAACACACTGGCGCAGGAACGCAGCAGAACGACGATATCTATTGCTGTCGAAGCGCTTGGGACACTCTCGCAAGACGATCCAAAACTTCAGAAGATAGCGATCGAAGCCCTGACACCCTTCATTCGTGCCCACGGCAATACAATCATTACCAGCGACGAAGACGACTGGCCTTCAATATTCAACAAGTTTTTCAGTTATCTGCCGCCGGAAACTGTCGTTCAGTTTGCGATTGATGAGATTCAAAACGGAACCAATGCAAGCCGCAATCAGGTAGCGTGGCATGTAAGAGTGGGACAGATTTACAAGAATGGTTCGGGCACAAGAATTGCCAGTCATCGCCAACTCATTCGGGAAAAGCTGACAGAAATTATCGAAAAGGGAATTGCGGAAATCGAACAAAACAATTCGGCAGTCGATCGCGATGCCGTCAGTATGCTGGTTCGTTACGCGATTGACACCTGTTTTGATATGTCAACCTGGACAAAAATTGACCGGCGTGAACTCGACCCGGACGTTTCGTTGTTCCTGAAGGACAAACTGGCTGCTTCATCCAACCCGGACGTTCGCAGTTTTTTGGTCCAAACGCTTTTGACATACAAGGTCGATTCGATCGAGGCCAGTCGCGCGTTTTGTGAGTTGCTGGCTGATCCGGCAATGCCGATTGAGATGACTGCCAATCTGTATTTCAATCACCTTGATTCGCTCGGAAATCGCGACTTCAAACTGGCGATTCCAGCGTTAATCCGAATCTTCGAAAATGATGAACTGTGCAA
>JBGSXT010000886.1:0-5618 GCA_041751295.1 Mariniblastus sp. | reverse complement strand
CAACCGGCCAATCCGACCGGTCATTCAGCCCTAAACCGGCCATACGTCTTGTTGGTCAGTTGGGTCTGACTGACACTGATGGGAATTCCAATACGGGTGGTTGGCCTGAATAGGCCTACGCGAGCATTATTTTGGGAAGGATGGCAGCGAATGTCAAACATTTCGGGAAGATTTTTCCGTAGCGCAGAACGGTGTCGCAAGCGATTGGGCGTCGATCGCCGTCTTCGTCTGTCTCCTCGCTGTCCTCGCCGCCAGCGTGGACCTGTTAAGACTTTTGTGGTTCTACCGCTGCCCACGGTGCCAGACCCTGCTCGCGCGGGTGCCTGGCCCCAGCCCGGTGATCCTGTCCTTTACGTCTGTTCCACGTGCAAAGTCGAGTGGGACACCGACTGGAAGGTGGGTACACCCGGAGACTCATTGGAGGCTGCGGGCTCGGAGACGGGCCGTTTGACGATGTGTCGCCTGTTCATGCGTGAACGTTTGGCTGGCGCTTACCAACCGGTGCTTTCAAATCGGGCGGACGAAAGCAGAGTAGCAGGAGGTCGAAAAAGGGACATCGGAGAAATCCACGCCGAACAAGGCGTTGGAGCTGACCGGCGGCCAGCACGTCGTTGCAGAGTCATTATTGAGGTGCTTGTTGAGAGTGAGTAGCATTAAGTTATTCAATACTGCCGTTTACGTCCGTAGCCATGCGGCAGTTCCTTGACCGATATTGTCAGGTATCGAACGAATTACATTCAACGGAGTACCGCATGAGTTTTGAGTTCGGAATTGACCTATCCAATCGGCTCCGTTTCTGGACCAGATACTTGACGGCGATGGCCCTGATGAAGGTGCTCTGCATCATGCCGTTCAATCTTGCGGCGCAAGAACCCATTCAGTTCAATCGCGACATTCGGTCGATCCTTGCCGACAAGTGTTTTGCTTGCCATGGTCGGGATACCAGCCACCGCGAAGCGGACTTGAGATTGGACACAGTCGAAGGCGCCTTGTCCGATGAAAACGGGTACGCTGCCGTTGTCCCCCATGACCTGGAGAGCAGTGAACTTTGGAATCGCATCAATTCGGATGATGAAGATGAACGGATGCCCCCGGCTGATAGCCACAAGGTAATTACTGATGCCGAGAAGTTATTGCTTAAGCGCTGGATTGAAGAAGGAGCAACGTATCAACGGCATTGGTCGTTCGAACCGCAAGTCGCGGCCGCGATTCCAGACATTGCCGGTGCCGGTCCCAATCCCAGCGATGCTTTTATTGTCGATCGGCTTCAGCGCGAAGGACTGGCTTTGGCGGACGAGGCAGACAAACATGTGCTCGTTCGTCGCGTCGCGTTTGCGCTAACCGGATTGCCACCCACTCCTTCAGAAGTCGAAGTCTATCTTTCCGATAATTCGCCCGACGCCTACGAAAAACTTGTCGATCGATACTTGAGCTGCGCGCACTTTGGTGAAGAGATGGCGCGACATTGGCTGGACGTGGCCCGCTATGCCGACACGCACGGGTTGCACATGGATAACGAACGGCAAATGTGGGCCTACCGGGATTGGGTTGTCCATAGTTTCAACAACAACAAACCGTTCGATGAATTTACCGTCGAACAACTTGCCGGCGATTTGCTACCGGAACCCGCCACTGATCAGTTGATCGCCACCGGTTTCAATCGCTGCAACGTGACGTCCAGCGAAGGGGGCTCAATCGACGCCGAGTTGCTGTATCGATACGCCGTCGATCGGACAAGCACCACCGCACAAACCTGGTTGGGACTTACGGCTGGCTGCGCCGTTTGTCACGATCACAAGTTCGATCCGATTTCGCAGCGGGAGTATTATTCGCTCTATGCGTTTTTCAATTCTGCGGCAGACCCGGCCATGGATGGAAACGCTCTACTGACCGCTCCGGTCATGAGACTGGAAAGCGAAGTCGAACGCCAGAAGTTGTGCGATCTGGATCAAAAACTTGCCGAACTGCAACATCAGATCGACGAACAAGCCGCTCAAATCTCATATGTCGATCCAGCCGAAATCCAGCCCCCTCCCGAAGTTGTCACTGTGGAATCGCTTTGGATGGAAGACGACTTTCCACCAGGAGGCCAGGCCCAGGCGAGCCCGGGTCACCCCACGACTTTCGTTTCCGTAACCGATGGCGCGATGGTATTTAGCGGCGATCGCGCTTTGAAACGATCAGATGCGGGCTTGTCACAAGATGTTTGGGACCAGGCAACCACACCTCTGGTTGTTCCCTCAAACGCTATCATCTTTGCGCACGTTTTCCTGGTCGCCGACAGCTTGCCGCAGTCCCTTATGCTGCAGTTTTACAAAAACGGCTGGTTGCATCGCGCCGTGTGGGGAGACTATGACGTGATTCCCTGGGGTGCTCCCAACACGATCGAAAGAGTTTCGATGGGTCCAATTCCCGACACAGGCAAGTGGGTTCGTCTGGAAATTCCGGTCGAAAAGATCGGCCTATCTGCTGGCGATTTACTAACCGGTTTTGCCACCACGCAATTTGGCGGAACGGTGTTGTGGGACAAGATCGGCATTGCAGGCAAAAGTGATCCGGCAAACGATCTGCAATATTCGTTTGTCACCTGGTGGAAACAGGCGAAGGAAAAAGACACGCCTGGATTGTCTGTTGAATTGAATGCCGTCGCCAAGGCCGGTCCTGAATCGAATCCTGAAACGGCCGTTCGCAGGCAGTTGTTGGCCTGGTATTTACATTCCGTTTGTGTTGCCACGCAACCGCAGTTCGCTGAACACGACAAACAAGTCGCTCGCCTCAAAGCCGAACGCGATGCAATCGAAATCGCGATTCCCAGCACTTTTATTTACCGGAATACACCGCAACCGCGCGAAAGTTTTGTGATGCTGCGCGGTCAATACGACCAACCCGGCGACAAGGTCGAACCGGGCACTCCCGCGATCTTGCCTCCGCTGGAACGGTCGGATAAAAAGGCCCAACCGACTCGTTTGGATTTGGCGAACTGGATCGTGGCGCCGGAAAACCCGTTGACTTCCCGGGTTGCCGTCAACCGAATTTGGCAACAGTTTTTTGGAACAGGACTTGTCAAAACCAGCGGCGATTTTGGAACGCAAGGTGAACCGCCAAGCCATCCGGAGCTGTTGGACTGGATGGCTATCGATTTTCGCGAGTCGGGATGGGATGTCAAAGCGCTGGTCCGGCGAATCGTGACATCACGAACGTTTCGCCAAAGCTCGCGCATTACGAATGAAATGTACACTCGCGATCCCGAGAACCGGTTACTCGCGCGGAGTCCGCGATTGCGGCTGGATGCCGAACAAATACGAGACAATGCCTTGTTTGTAAGTGGCTTGATCAACCTGGAAATCGGTGGCGTCGGCGTCAAGCCATATCAACCATCCAATATTTGGGAACCCGTTGGTTTTGTCGGATCGAATACCCGATTCTACAAACAGGATAGCGGGCCAGCGCTCTACCGCCGAAGTTTGTATACCTTTTACAAACGAACCGCCCCGCCACCGTTCATGATGAACTTCGACGCCCCCAATCGCGAACAGAGTTGCACGCGGCGCGAGCGAAGCAACACTCCGTTGCAGGCGCTGCAACTGATGAACGATGTTCAGCATGTCGAAGCGGCCCGGGCACTTGCCCAGCGAATGCTCACAGAAGGGGGCGCATCGGCCGAAGCACGTTTTAAGTTCGCCGTTCAAACCGTTCTGTCGCGCCAACCGGACTCGCAGGAAATCGGTATCTTGAAGGAACAACTCAACCAACACATCGAACGCTACCGGCAAAATCCCGCTGACGCGGCAAGGCTGATCATGCAAGGTGAATCGAAACCAGCAAAGGATTTGGCAGCGCCAGAACTGGCTGCTTACACCCTGGTCGCCAGTACGATTCTCAATCTCGACGAAACATTGAACAGGAATTGATGCGATGCGATCCCTTTTTGAACAAATGCTAATGCAGAACCGCCGAAGTTTTTTTGGCAACGCCGGCCTCCGCCTCGGTGGTCTGGCGATGAGCATGATGGCGGGCAGGTCCTTGTTGGGAAATATCGGCCAGGCAAACGAAGTCGATCGAGTCCATCCGCCACTGCCTGGCTTGCCGCATTTCCAACCGAAAGCCCAAGCCATCATCTATCTGCATATGAACGGCGGGCCTTCGCAGCTGGATACGTGGGATTACAAGCCGGGTCTGCAGGAATATTTCGACATGGACATTCCGGCCAGCGTGCAGGGTGGTCAACGGTTGTCGACCATGACCAGTGGGCAGACGCGGTTTCCTGTGGCTCCGTCCAAATTCCGTTTCGAACAGTCCGGGAAATCGGGCATGTGGGTAAACAAGGAACTGTTGCCTTTCACTTCGGGAATCGTCGACGATATTTCGTTGATCAAAACCGTTCACACCAACGCGATCAATCACGACCCGGCTTGCACGTTTGTGATGACCGGTTCCGAGATTCCCGGCAGGGCCAGCATTGGGTCGTGGCTGGCGTACGGTCTGGGAAGCGAAAACAACGACCTACCAGCATTCGTCGTATTCACTCCGCAGTTTCCCGAGGACAGTAACGGGCAAGCAATCTATAACCGGTTGTGGGGAAGCGGCTTCTTATCGACGCGATTTAATGGTGTGGCGCTGCGAGGTTCGGGCGACCCGGTCCTGTACTTGCAGAATCCGGACGGCGTTTCGCGATCCGACCGCCGTACCATGCTCGACTCACTCGATCGACTGAATCACGGAACACTGGAAGACTTTGGCGATCCGGAAACCGTTACCCGCATCGCGCAGTACGAGATGGCCTTTCGAATGCAGGCCAGCGTTCCTGACTTGACTGACATTTCGCAGGAGACCGAGTCGACCCTGTCGATGTACGGGCCCGACGCAAAAATTCCTGGTACGTTTGCCCACAGCGCTTTGCTATCGCGCCGCTTGGTCGAACGAGGCGTGCGGGCTGTACAAATTCTCCACCGCGGCTGGGATCAACACGGTAGCCTGCCATATCAACTGGGCAATCAATGTCGGCAAACCGATCAGGCGACAGCCGCGCTGATCAAGGATCTCAAGCAACGGGGCTTGCTCGACAGTACGCTTGTTGTTTGGGGAGGGGAGTTTGGCAGGACCGTGTATTCTCAGGGAACGTTAACCAAAGACGACTATGGACGCGACCATCATCCCCGCAACTTCTGCATGTGGATGGCGGGTGGCGGCATCAAGCCCGGCTACGTGCACGGAGAAACGGACGACTTCAGTTACAACATCGTCGAGAACCCGGTTCACGTCAACGATCTAAACGCCACCATCCTGCATTGCCTCGGCATCGACCACGAACGCTTTTCATTCAAGTTCCAGGGCCTCGACCAGCGTCTGACCGGCGTCGAAAAACAAAATGTGATCCGCGCAGTTCTGGCCTGAGCGAATGACAATACCAGAAATGGGAATTGCAATTTCTCTGGGCGAGCATGCTCGAACATTCAACGGAAGCTTTATGTATCTGGTTCATCTGGGCGGTAAGCTCTCTTGAATCGTGATCCCACAGCTGGAACAACGACCCCGATAAAATTGACATTCCGTTACGGTCGGCTTCAATTTTCGGCGGTATGTTGAATTTCGATCTGGACAATCCCTTGCTGATAGGA
>JBGSXT010000885.1:0-1696 GCA_041751295.1 Mariniblastus sp. | reverse complement strand
GGAAGGTGGCTGGTACTACGAATATCTTAATAATCAGGGAATCACGGGCAGTCGATTGACGCTTTCCATTCAAGCCGCCTGTTGTGGAACGGTTTATCTGCTGGCCGACTTTCTGCAACTCAGTCCGAAATCGTCACGAAGACCGTCAAAGACAGACAAGTCGATTGCGGATGCAGTCGCTTTTGGAACCGGATTGCCTCCCTCGGTTTAGGGTTATGTTCCGCCCAAAGAAGGGCCAGGTTTCAAGCCGATCAACAAATCGGACGGGCCACTGGCGGCCATCGACATGGGAAAACTGGCATCCGTTAAACGCTCATCCAACGAATTTTTTGTCAGCAATTTTACGATTTCGATCGAGCGATGGGGCTACTATTACCTGTATGCACTCGAACGTTATGCATATTTCCGGGAGAAGGCCGAAGGATCATTTCGAGATATTCCGGACTGGTACGATCAAGGCGTGCGGCTGCTCAAGGAAAAGCAAAACGCCGACGGCAGTTTTACCCAGGGACGAACCGGCGAACGGAATCTGTTCGAATCGACCTGCTTTGCCATTCTGTTTCTCGTTCGCAGCAGTGAAGTACTGGTACTTCCAGGTGGGCAGGGCCTGACCAACGGCGGCGAGGGACTGAAATCGAATGTCCGCATCGACCTTGATCCGGGTGGAAAGATCAAGACGTTCGATGTCGTGCGCGGGCTGGAGGACGTTTTGGAGCTGCTCGATGCTGATGACATTGACGAGCAGCAATTCGAATTGATGCAGGATTCACTGGTCAAGGCGATTACACAACTGTCGGAAAATAAAACCAGATCTCAGCGCGAACAGTTGTCGTATTTGAGAGGATTGGTGTCGGATCGAAACTATTTTCGACGACTGGTCGCCGTCCGATTGCTATCTCGGCAGCAAAATATGGATAATGTTCCGGCTTTGATTTATGCGCTGGGCGATCCAGACCTGCGAATTTCAGCCGAAGCCCACAATGGACTGCGACTGATCAGTCGCAAACTGGATTCTATCGCCGTTTCTGGTAACCCGGACCATGCCGAGTATCAGAATATAAAACGGCAATGGACCGAGTGGTTTTTGAGGATTCGGCCCGGTGCCGCGTTGTTGGACTAGTGATTATTGAATGAGCACGAAAATCGAAAACCGATTGGAAATCGAAACGAAATCGTCGTCCTACGATGCCGTCAACGCGTTTCTGGTATCGTCGATTGTCATCGTTGGCACCCTCGTCTCCGTCCTGTTCATGATTTGGCTGACGATGCTGTTGAACGACCGGAAGCGCGATTCAACCGTCTTCATTCCCGACCCTTCGTTTGGAAACGAGAAACCGGAAGGATTTGAAGATGACATGTTCGAACCGGGTGTGGAAGAGTTCCCGGAAGTCGAAACGCCCCAGCTGGCGGATGCCATTGAAGCGATTACGGATGCGGTTTCCACCGTGCAGGCGAATCTTGAAGCCCGTGATGGAGATGCGGCGGAAATGGGCAAGGGTCCCGGTTTCGGGTCGCGCGAGGGTGGACCGGGAACAGGCAATTTCAAGGGAGTTCCTGAACATCAACGCTGGAAGATCGAATACGACACGGCCAACATTACTGAATATGCCAGCCAATTGAGTTTTTTTGAGATCGATATCGGGGTTATTTCAAAAACCAGCAACGACGTGGTCAGGATTGCGGACCCAGGTGATTC
>JBGSXT010000884.1:0-1861 GCA_041751295.1 Mariniblastus sp. | reverse complement strand
GTCCGGTCAATAAACACTGTTCTCGATGTCTGGTTTGGCCCTGGCGCCGGGCAAAAGATGGATTTGACCGGGAACGAGTTGTTTGAAAATTTTCTGTTTCAGGGTCGAAAAGAAATCCGGATCGATGGTGACCTCGAATTGGCCCAAATGTCCAACGAGCACAATGGCCCGGATGTACGGCAATACTATTGTGGGTTTGCTCAATTGCATTTGGACGAAAAATTTCGTGAATTTGCCGACGGCCGTTGGCAATCGGTCCAAACCAGAGATCGACTGGTTCGCAGCGGCCTGGTCGGAGGTTCGTTATTGGCCCTGCTGTTGATTGCGTTCGGCTATTTGAAAATGGAAATGGCACCCCGCGGGTTTTATTCGCGTCGGCTGCAAACGGCAACTGTGTTTGGAATCCTGTTAATCATGGCTGTTGCATTCTGGTTCAAACAGACTCTGCTGAGTCCCTGATTGCGATCGCGCCTGATTGTGATCGCGTTAAGACTTGGCAACACGAAATTGCCGTCGCGAACTGCGATTCAGTGATTGCGTCTGGAACGACGTTCAGAGACGTGATCTACTGCAGCCTTGTCGTATTCATCTTTAGGGAATATTGTTTTGTCAACATGTTGGAATTGATCGCTCAAGGCAAGACGGCGGAGCATCGGTGGCGCAGGCTACAGTTGCAGGATTTGCCGTTCGTGGTGGGTCGAACCAGTGAAGACTGGTCGATCGGATGGGATGAAAAAATCTCGCGCCGCCATGCCCGCATGCGCCTGACGGATTCGGTACTGAGAATCGAGAAAATCCCTGAGGCCGCCAACCCGATTTTTTATCGTGGGACCGAGGAAGAATCGTTCTCGATCAATCCGGGTGAGCATTTCGTTATTGGCGACACGACATTTCTGTTGACGGACAATTCCGCGTTTGCCACATTGGAAATGCCGTCGCCGATATCACAGCGGGCATTTTCGACGGAGTACCTGCGCCAAATTCGATATCGCGATGCCGATCATCGAATCGACATTTTGAACCGGCTGCCAGAAGTCATTTCCAGTTCCAACAATGAACTGGTGCTGCACGAGCAAATGGTGAATTTGCTGTTGTCTGGAATCAGATCAGCGACTGCTGTGGCGATCTGCCGACAACACGACGGTGGAGAAATGGAAGTCGTAAAGTGGGACCAGCGGAATTTGAAGGGGGGAGATTTTCAACCTTGCGCTCGATTGATTCAACAGTCGCTGGAACGTCGGGAAAGTACGCTGCACATGTGGCGGGAATCGGACGTGGCCTGTGATTTCACGGTTGATTTGCTCAACGATTGGGCCTTCGTCTGTCCGTTGAGTGGACCATCTTCAAAAGGCTGGGTGATTTATGTCGCCGGAGTGAATCGCAGTCTGAATGTCGCGGGTGAGATCGAAAGTGAAGATATTGATCTGCAGGGGGAAGTCAAGTTCACCGAATTGATTGGTGCGACGTTGGCCAATCTCCGGCGTGTACAGCATTTGGAGCAAAGGCAATCCACGTTTCGACCTTTTTTTTCCCCAGTCGTTATGGAGGCTTTTGTTGATCGGGATCCGGAGGAAGTTCTGCTGCCGCGGCAGTGCGAGATTTCTGTTCTGTTTTGCGATTTGCGCGGTTTTTCTGCCAAGTCGGAACAGATGTCCGACCAATTGGCGGATTTGCTGGATCGCGTTAGTCAGGCGCTAGGAATCATGACCAAGTCAGTTCTCGATTTTGGCGGCGTGATTGGAGATTTTCATGGTGATTCCGCGATGGGATTCTGGGGCTGGCCGCTGCCGCAGTCTGACGCCGTCGTCCGTGCCTGCCGGGCCGCGCTGGCGATTCGTTCGGCCTTCGCAGCGGCGGAAGC
>JBGSXT010000883.1:0-2125 GCA_041751295.1 Mariniblastus sp. | reverse complement strand
GAGGTCCCGGACCGACAGTCAACTCGTGAACATGGATCGTCCCGCGCGCGGATGAATTGGTCGGGTCGAATAGAGGAACTTCCGAACCTGCCAGTTCGATCGATAGCTGTCCGGAAGCACTTGTCGCATCGGCCAATAACGGTGCCACGTACTTTAGCCATGTGCGACTGTCGGATTCAGTAATCTGCCAATGGTCCAGCAGCGTTCCCTGCCCGGCTCTAAGGAAAGGTTCGGCCTGCCGCAGATCAAGCACAGGCTGCAAGCCCATCAATTGATCGAAGATTCCCTGTTGTGACGCGGATGAGAAATGGGCCAGTGATTGATTCAATCGAACGTCGACCTGACTTTTTCCTAATGGCATTTTGTGAACCGTGGCTTGTTTCCAGGCGATGGCGGCGACTGCGGCCAATTGAGGCGGCAGCCACGCCTGCGAATTTGCCGACGCGTCCGGGTCGAAGATGGGACCCTTGATTTCGAACGGTTGCCAGCCATGGCCTTCGAAAGCGACTGCATCGCCAGCCAGATCGCGAATCAATTGGTTGATGTTTTCCCATTTTGCGTTCCAACGGCCCGACAGATCGGCGTTCATGGTTCGATCCAAATCATTGATCGCGCCGCGCCCCTCGACATCGGCCAATTTGGATTTGAGATTCAAGCCTCGCAGCTGAACACCGTTGAAATCATCGCTCAAGTAAACGCTCGAAGATAGGTTTACGATCGGCTCTCGCCAAAACTCCGTGTACGACTGTCGGTTGGAAACTGGCTGAACGTCCGTTTGGGGTGCGGAATCGGAACCGGGCTGCACAAAAATCAGGTCGGTGATCTCCATCTTTAAATCGCCGCCAAACATCCCGGGCTCAGACGAAAATTTCATCGCGCCAACGGCCGAGCCATCCCAGCGAACCGAATCGCTCGGCAGTGAGTATCCGAACCAATTGGACGCCCGATTGACATTCGCGCGAAAGACAACGTCCCCGTCAGCCAGTATTTTTGTGCGCGGATCGAACTTCAATTGTTCTGTACTGGCTGCGATGGTGGGACTGGAAAGTGTCGCTTTGGTGAACATTACTGAGCCGTCCTCATAGACGTACTTGAAGCTCATTTTACCATCCAGCGATGGTTCACGAATTCCCAATCCGTATCCATTGAAAACGAAATCAACAGCTTCCAGGCGAATCTGATTGAGGCGGAAGGATTTCTGATTGAGTGTCAACATAAACTGGCTGGAAAGTTGGCCATCGGCAAAGAACTCGGGAAACGTCACGAAATTTCTGGCGTGCGCGATCCATTTGGCAATTGAGCCCGTGGCCTCACATTGAAAATGACACTTGCGCGCGACATAAAGATTTTCGATTCGTTCGTGTAGCACTCCAAACGCAGTTTCGTCACCAACAGCCACATCAATCCGGGCCGTGTCGATTGCCAACTCTCCTTTTTTCGATACGGCAGCATCGCCAGCGATTGCCAGGTCCATCTGGGAGGCTTTCCACAATTTGTATCCCGGATACTGGAATGCCGGATTTTCGAAATTGAATTTCCCATTGAAACGGATCGAATTCGTGGCCGACGCAATCGCTTCAGTTGGATTCGATTCAACGACGGTTCGCCAGCCGAGGTTCCCCTGCATGATGCCAGCTAATTGCAGTCCACCCAAATCGAGTACTTGTCCGAGTTGACTGACGGCGCGATTCAAATCACCGGAGATTTGAAGTTGCCCCTGATCCGTTCCTGCCTGCCCGGACGCGACCAGAAACTCGCTTTCCAGTTGGATATTTTCCAGCCACAATCGATCTCCCTGCCGCTGGGCAACGGCAACAAATCGGATGGGACGCTGCCATTGGACCGACTGACCTTTGACTGAGAAATTCACGTTGGCTGCGTCGGCATTAATGACGAGTCGAGGCGAGCCATTTTCGTCGCGCGTATTGGCTTGAATCTGAACGACACCCGAATTCAGCCGAACCTGATCCCGCAAACGGGTTGTCTCAGGCAGCATATTGGCAATTTTTGCGAGGTCGACTGTGCCATCGAGTTGAAATCCGGTTTGCGGAATTGTGCTTCCTGCAGCAAGTTGTGACAGTTGTTGCAAATCGAATTGTCCGTTGGCCTGGATTCGAGCGAACTC
>JBGSXT010000882.1:0-4418 GCA_041751295.1 Mariniblastus sp. | reverse complement strand
GACTTGGAAAGCGGCGATGGGCTCGATGTCCTTTCGGTCGGCGAGTTGTTTTTGTAGTGCCTGGACCACGACCGCAACCCGGTCCAAATGGATCGAGGCACCACGGACTGTCGACTCCCCTTTGATCTTTTGCAACAACAGCTTTCGCAGCGCCTCGGCTTCTTGCATACCCAAGTCATACTGCTCGCGACGATGAATCCAAAATTCGACTTCCGCAGGAAATTTGTCGGAGTAAACAGTTTCGTTTGAGTCATCGGCCGTTTGCGAGTTGGATTTGTCCTGGATGCTCGTTTCGGGGCCGTCGAAGTACAGGTGTGCTGGATTCTCTGAAGCTGCTTGCGAATACGCGAGGCTGGACCAGGTCAGCAGTATTGCGAAACAGGAATAGAATTTCATCAACGCGCCTCCGAAGAATTGGAGCTTGTATTTTTTATCGTGAGCGAAGGACTCCAGTCCGGAGTTTACGAATTCCCCGAACCTGCCGGAGCCTTCGGTCACAAAATCATAGGGCATTCCACGAACGACAATAAATTATTTCGGCGGTGATGGAGAACTCATTTTAGAATACCAATCGGTGGAAATGCTGACGATTAGTGGTTCTGATTGTTCAATCTTGACCGTGATCGCGTCTGGATTCTGATTGAAATACGCAGCCAATCGATCGCCAAAGGGAAACCGTTCGAAATCGTGAACGCGAACGTGTTACTTGCCCGGTTGAACATGGACCAATTGAAATTTACCCTCCCGATCCGTATTGGCAATCAGTGGCACGCGGGTCCCGAAGTCGTCGGATTCGAAATTTCCCGTTGACGTCAAGCCAACTTTGTTGTGCGCCGAGAACACCAGTTGACGAAGATTGTTGGCACACTGAGTTCGCCGGGCCGACTCGCGAACCGCCTGAACAGCCGGGAACAACATCGCAATCAGGGTCGTAGAGTTTCTCGATGGCAGAAATCAGCGTATCAGACCTTGCTGAAGGATTGCAGACCTCACTGACCCCCCAGAGACTGTCCCACAGGCCCTGCATATTGCGAAAGACACTCAAATTGTTGCATACAATGGTATTCATATTTTCCCGTCGAGAGCGCTGGAATTGAATATCGCCAGCGGGCATGGATTCAACCTGCTGACCTGAGCAACCCCAGCCGTTTCAGCGATGATTTCAGCACGCTTTTCGATACTTGAAGTCTGTTGTCCAGGCGTGTTCGCAGGTTGTCGCTCAGCTGAAAGCGAAGGCGAACCATCGGCACAGGCGTTGTGTTCCAACGTGTTTTGTAGGGTTCGTTCCCTCGCAAGAAATCAAACCGGTCCAAACCATTTTCGATCGACCACTGCATCGCTGCAACAATCAGCAGGTAACCTGGTTCGAGATGAGCAAAGGCCGGGTCGAATCCGGTTTGGTACATGTAGGCGGTTTTCCGGTCGGTGAAAACCAGTGTGGCAGCAATCGGAAGTCCTTGATATTCAATCACCAGAATTTCGGCCAAGTTTCGCTCGCACAGCCCTCGAGCCGCAGATTGCAGGAATCCGTCGAATCCCGGAACAGAGAAACACCCGGAGTCACCAACCGCGTCTCGTCGCATTTGGTGCAATGCAACCAGAGAGGCCCACAATCGATCGAATCCTGTCGAACGCGAATCGAGAATGTTGCATTCAGCCAAGCGGTCAACCGACTTTTTGGTCTTGCGGCGAAGCTTCCTGCTGAAGGTCGCATCCAGCTCCGACCACGATGTTGGCAAATCCGTTGCCCAACAATTTTCAAGCAGTTCGTGTTTTGGCACGAATCCGCAGCCGACAAGTCGATTGTGCAGTTCAAGAGTTGTTGATGCATCGGCTGTCAATCCGCCCAATTCAATGAAGTCAATATTCGCTCGCGATTGATTGAATGTTGTCAGCCAGCTCGCTACTTTGGAAATTGAATAGGAGTACTGTCTTGGTTTGGCAATGATTTGACCGTAATCGGTACACGCGCATCCGTCCGCTGCCAGGCATAGTCTGCTGGCTCCGAGTTTTGAACGGGTCAGATAAAACGGTGCAATCGTCGAAACTTCACCACCTGCCGTCTGCTCGATAAACACCAATGGCTTGACTCTCCGAGCACTACTCATGTTCGCATACCACGAGTGGTACCACTCCCATGAGGAAAAAGGCTTGTCCGCCGACAGTTGATTCCAGCGGGGTTTCAATCGGGCTATTTCTTTCAAATCGGAAATAATTTGGATATTCATGGACATGGCATACCGGAAAAAACAGGGTTAGTTGGTTGTTTCGACGTTATTTCGGTTCCCAAACCATTGGAGTTGGGTCAGCCGTGGTTTCAGATTTCGCCAATGGTTTTGCAGATATTTGGTCAGGGGTTGTTCAAACAGGAAGGTGTACGCAATCGCAAACACAAACGCGAATAGGATACCGATCATGAGACTTGCCACGGGCGGCACACCGAAATCGTTGACGTGTTTGATCAACAGACAACCGAGGTTGTTGTGAAACAGATACAACGCATAGCTCGACGCACTGATCATCAGAAATGGCTTCATACGCAGTATCGGGATTCTTCCATAGGCACTGAACGCCAATAAAGTGAACAGCAACACCGTCGCCACAGGGTTGTGGCCGTGATCGTCAATCACGTGGAAGACAGCGGCACAGACCACGATCCCGATCGCATTGAAAAACGTATTTCCCCGATTCGATTTGATCTCGTGCAACAGAATCCCGATGGCAAACAGGGGCAGGTATTTCAGGATGAAGAGATCTGACAGAAACGTTGACAAACTGGCCGCCATCGAAACGGGCTGCAATTCATTAATTCGATAACAATACAACATGCCAAACCCGGAAATCCCCAGCAACATGTAGATTGTTCTGAGAGGTCGATTCAAGGCTCCCCCGACAAACAACAGAATCAGCAGGCCATAGAAAATCAATTCGACTTGCAGCGTCCACGTTACCGGTTCCCAATTCTCGTACCCGAATAGCCGTGGCATCACGGTCATGTTGGCAGCGAACTGGGATAAGGCAGGGTCGACGGCATACATGCCAAATGTCGACAACAGCAGGACATTCAGAAAAATGACCAGCCAATACGACGGAAGAATTCGAATGAGCCGGTTGGCAAGAAACTCGCCCGGTTCGCGTTTCTTCAACAGCGTCATGGCATTCACGAAACCGCTGAGCATGAAGAACAGCTGCACACCGTATTTGCCGAACGGGAAATCGAATCCGAGAGGCGCGCTGTATCCGTATTTGTTTTCAAAAACGAGTGTGAAATGGAACAGCAGCAGATTGATCGCTGCTAACGCCCGCAGAGCGTCCAATTCCAGGATACGACTTGATTGGTTCGGCATGTTCCCTCCAGCTGTTGATACTGGAAAAGCACATGCCGGGCCTTGGCAAAAACTTCGCAGAATCCCACGTAAACCGCAACAAATGTTGCCTGAATGCAACATTTGCGAGATTGCAAAGTTGTATCAATTCAACGATGGGCTGAATACGGAAAAGATTGGCATGTTGAGACAAGCACGACCCGCCAGCGAGTACGCCAGTAATGGCCCGATCCGCTCGTTGGCGAATCGTGCTTGTATTTACATCATTCCCAACCGCTCGCGGAATAGCGAACGGGTCGAATCGGGGTCAAGGGCGCGATCCGCCAATCAGGCTGTCCAGTTTCTCAGCAATCACTGACTTCGGTTTCACACCTACAATCCGGTCCACTTCCTTGCCCCCCTTGAAAAACAGCAATGCCGGAATGCCGCTGATTTCATATTCGCGGGAAATTTCCTGGGCGTCGTCTACGTTCAGTTTACCGACGACAGCTTTACCTTCGTACTCCTGCGCCAATTCCTCGATCATCGGGCCGAGCTGCAGGCAGGGACCACACCACGGAGCCCAGCAATCAACCAACACGACCTGTGAATTGTCCAATACATCCTGCTGAAACGAATCGCTTGTGAACACGGCCGCATAATGCTCGCCACTGTCCATGCCGCCCGCACCCCGCTGCGACGAATCACCCTGTTTCGTCAACTCCGTACTGCAACCGACAAGCACAAACAATCCACCCGCAATTACCCCATAAATTGAATTCCGCATGATCCACTCCGCCTTTCGGTCCCATTAACAGGTGTGATTTACGCTTAACTTGAATGATTTTATACGCGAAAATTTTGTCAACTACAACATTATTCGCACTAGCAACGATCGGATGGGTGGGGACCAAACGTCCTGATTGTTGCTGTTGAAATGGGTAGGCGATGAATTCCTGCGATCGGTGAAAATCAATCCAGACTTCAACCCTCGATCAGCCGCGAGAAATCCGGCCATCAGGCGTCTATGCTTTCTGCGATTTGACTGGTCCCAGTCCCGATTTCGTGAAATGCAGGGCAGATTCACAACACCTGCGACCGAGAAAAACGCCG
>JBGSXT010000881.1:0-2153 GCA_041751295.1 Mariniblastus sp. | reverse complement strand
TGCTGCAACTTGATCATCGTATCCATGATGGCAGCGGGCCCATGAACGTAGGCCACGCGCCAACCAGTCATGGCATGGGACTTTGAGAATCCATCAATCACGATCGTTTGCGGATTGAACTGGGCGGCGGAGCAGTGGGGTTGGTCGTAATTGAATCGACTGTAAATTTCGTCCGAGACCAGGCAGATGCCTTTTTGGGCGGCAAGTTCAGCGACATCCCGAATGACCTGCTGGTCATAACTCACGCCGGTGGGATTGGAGGGACTGTTGAAAATGATCATTTTTGTGCGATCCGTAATCGCGTCCTGGAGTCGATTCAGGTCGACTTGAAAATCGGGGTACGAATTGATTTTGACTGGAGTTCCGCCAACCAGTTCGATCAGGGCCGGATACATCACGAAATACGGATCAAGAAATATCACTTCATCACCCGGGTTCACGATCGACATCGCAGCCAGCAGCAGTCCGCCGCTGGTTCCCGAACAGACGAACAGCTTGCGGTCTTCGTGCCCGAATTGGTCGTCGATCTGCTGTTGCAGCCGGTCGCGCAGTTTGGGGATCCCCTGAGTTTGCGCGTAACCGTTGTGGCCATCCCGAACCGCCTGAATCATTGAGTCCTTGACGTCCTGGGGCACATCGAAATCGGGTTGGCCAATCGAAAGATTGATCGGGTCTTTCAACGTGCGGGCGAGTTCGAACATGCGACGGATTCCACTGGAATCGAATCGTCGTGTTCGCGCGGCAATCCAACTGTCAAGCACGGGCATGGTGGTTGATCCTGAGTTCTCTGAAACCGGCTAAACAATTGGTAGCTGCCAATTCCTATCCGTTGACGGTTTAGCATTGTAGAACAATTGTCCTCAATTGTTCGGCGTGCATTGTAGAACAATTGTCCTCAATTGTTTGGTGTTGAAGTAAGGCAAATGAACTTGCCAAACAATTGAGGACAATTGTTCTACAATGGCAGCAATTCTCGATTTTTCCTGAATTCGGATGCCCCCGATTTTTCAATGCGGCTGCCGGTTGTCAGGGCGGCGAACGATTTCCGATCCTGCATCGCCGGCCTGCAGTCCCCAGTTGGGCCGCGACAACAAGTGAATGGATGCCGGTTGCCGTCAGGCCCTGGCAATTTTAGAATTTGTCAATCAGTAGGATTCTGTTCCAGCAGGAATTTCTTCCAGTCGTCCAACGAGTGATCCATGAGTGAACTGCACCACGAATGTGGAGTTGCGGCGATTTATCATTTGCCCGGTGAGCCCGTCAGTTCGATTTGCCCCAACGGGAATCCGTACGATGCCGCCCGGTTGATTCCCAGAATGCTGCTCGACATGCAGAACCGGGGTCAGCTTTCGGCTGGAATTTCCCGTTACCATCCGGAACCGGGCAACAGCCAACTGTTGGATACCTATCGCGACTTAGGCAGCGTCAACGAAGTTTTCCGAATGTCGCGCCGCGGGAAGGCGGAGAATCTACTGAAAAAATACACTGGCCCGGCTGCCATCGGACACGTTCGATATGCCACCTGCGGCAAAGACGACCGGAGTTACGCCCAGCCGTTTGAAAACCACTCATTCGACCGGCGGCTTTGGTTCAGTTTTGGATTCAATGGCCAACTGGCGAATTTCGCTGAATTGTCGGCTGAGTTGTTGGCCAAAAAGAATCACGTCATGGTCCGACAGACCGATACTGAAATTCTGCTGCATGAATTCGCGCAACAGATTCAGCAGAATCCAACACAGCCGCTTGATGAAGTGATGGCGGCCGTGAGTTTGCGTTTGGATGGAGCCTATTCGCTGACATTGCTCAATGCCAATGGAGAGTTGCTGGTGGCCCGCGACCCGCTGGGAATCAAGCCGATTGTCTATGCGATGCAGGGGCCGATGTTTGCGGCGGCCAGTGAAAGTGTCGCACTGTTGAATATTGGCTTTGATCGCTCAGAAATCAAATCCCTGCCGCCAGGCCATGCGATTACGATTGGCAATGGCCGCATGGAAATCAAACAGTTTGCGCCGCAGATCGGTCGGGCGCACTGTTTTTTCGAATGGATTTATTTCGCCAACGTGGCTAGTTCGATTGATGACCGCAGCGTTTACCTGACGCGAACCGCGCTGGGGAAAGAAATGGCCGATCTGGAACGCGCGGAAGGACTGATC
>JBGSXT010000880.1:0-2730 GCA_041751295.1 Mariniblastus sp. | reverse complement strand
TTTCTTGACTGCGTCTCGAAAAATCGTCACGTAGCCACCCGGTTGGTCGCCCGCCTGGGTGATTGAATCACCCAGGAAAATAATTCGGTCATCAGGTTTCAATTGTGAAACCACGGGATTGGCCAATGCGAATATCGATGTAAATACGGAAACGACGGCGAATACAATTTTAAACATGAATTGGGCCTTCAAGATCAATGTTCGCTGTTGGAGATTCAAGTGGCCAGGAGGCGAGCGGCAAATAATAGCATCCCCAGTCAGTTTACAACAGTTGCCCCCTACTGTTGAAGTCACCGGTTCCACTCCGGCGAATTTTTTTCACCTGCCGCCTGTCTGATCAGGCGCGCTATTGCTCGCTGGCACCAGGTCCTATGCATCGAACAAATGCGACATTGAACAACAGCGGTCGATCCCGATGCTATTTGCCTTATCAAACTGTTCGCGTTGGTCCATTGCCATGTTTGCTTGAACATCATGTTGACTTGCAGCGACCGTTAAATTTTACCCCGCTTCACCCATCGATCAGCTGATTTGTTTTCGGCTGACAATCGGCTGAATATCTGGTACAAAAACGCGACTCCGTCCAGCAGGGATTCATCCTGAAAGGGGTCCGACCTGTTTGGGACAGGCCTTAAATATGAACGTACTCGTTTTTGAAGATTCGATAGTCCGACGTCTCGATCCGATCACGACCGGGCGGGCTGCACATTCAATCACGTGCGCGAGTTTTCGGCTGGTTGATTGGCTGGCGGGATTGCAGGCCAACACGGTTTCGATCGTTCGACCCCATCTGGAAATGCTCCAATTGCTGGACTTTCCGTTTTTTGCGCCGCGGCTTGAGAGTCGGCATCATTGGACGCTGTTATTGAACGCGCGAACGGTTCCTCACCAGGCGACTTTCAATAAACTGGATTCATTGATTCAGAATGCAAAAGCGAGTGCTGATTCTGAACAGGCACCGTTACTGGATCAGAGCGGCGCGATTGCCGCCAGTATCATGCCGACCGGGCAACTTGAAACCATGGATGCGCTGGAGCTGGACATGTTAACTCGCACTCCGATTGAAACTGGAATCGATGCAGCAATTTCGGTTGAACGAATCGAAACGATTGTCCATCCGCACGACGTTATTCGATTCAACCAGAAATATTTCCGCGCTAATTTGGAGAAGCGGATTCAAAATAAAAAACTGTCCGAGATCCGTGACGGCGTGTTTGCCGCTGCAGGGATTTCGATTGGCGAATACGTCGTGACTGATACCCGTTCGGGTCCAATCGTGATTGAATCAGGGGCGACGATCAAACCGTTTTCGTACCTTGCCGGTCCGGTTTACATCGGACCCGGATGCACGATTAACGAACACGCTTCGATCAAGGATTGTGTTTGCCTGGCCCGTGTTGTTAAAGTCGGTGGCGAGATCGAAGCGACAGTCATCGAGCCGTATTCGAACAAGCAACATCACGGCTTCCTTGGTCACAGTTACCTCGGTTCATGGATCAATTTCGGAGCCGGAACCTGCAACAGCGATTTGAAAAACACATACGGCAATGTCAACATGGCTTACGCCGCTGAGCGGGTTGCAACTGACATGCAATTTGTTGGCTGTATCGTTGGGGACTATGCGAAAACAGCGATCAATACCAGCATTTTTACCGGTAAGACAATTGGAACGTGCAGCATGTCGTATGGGTTCATCACGTCCAACGTGCCCAGTTTTGTCAATTATGCGAGAACATTCGGTCAAGTCACGGAGCTTCCACCCGCGGTGATGGAAATATCCCAAAAGCGGATGTTTGAACGCAGAAATGTCAGTCAAAGACCCAGTGATATTCAATTGTTACACGACATGTACGAACTGACTCGCGCCCAACGCCAACTGCCAACCGAATCGCCAAATTTCTAAATTCGGATCAATTGATCCGATGTGTCGCGCCGACGTTCGGTAAACTCCGGATTCCTTTATCATCGGGCAAGTAATATAATTCAGTCCCGCTAAAATTTGCCGAGGATTTGGCTTACATTGGAGGGTTTGGTTTGCTGCAACTTTGACAAGCGTTTGTTGTATTTGATGTTATTCAAAGACTTATACTCGAAAAAACCGGTAACGTTGTCCTGTGAACTGTTTCCCCCAAAAACGGAAAAAGGTGTCGATAGCCTGATCGGTAACGTAGACAGGCTGATGTCGTTTTCGCCCGATTTCATCACTTGTACTTACGGTGCCGGGGGTTCCGATCGGGACAAAACGCTGGACATATTGCGACGTGTCAAATCCGAATTCCAGGTCCCTGTGGCGACGCACCTGACCGTCGTCGGCAGTGACGTCGATGAATTGCGGGACTATTTGAACCGAGCAAAACAGATCGGCATTGAATTCGTTGTTGCACTGCGAGGCGATCCGCCGCAGGGTTCGGATTCGTTTCAACCCAAACCGGGTGGCTTAAGGCACGCCAATCAGCTGGTTGAATTGATTCGAGCCGAGTTTCCGGAATTTGGCGTCGCGGTGGCCGGCTATCCGGAAGTCCATCAGGAAGCGGCCAGCGCGGAAGCCGATTTGGACAATCTGAAACGCAAAGTTGACGCGGGTTCGGATGTGGTCATTACGCAGCTGTTTTTTGATAACCGCGATTTTCTGGTTTTTCGCAATCGCTGTCAGTCCGTTGGGATCAACGTTCCGATCGTGCCCGGAATCATGCCGGTTACCAATCTGAAACAGATCGAAAGGATTGCCAC
>JBGSXT010000879.1:0-4312 GCA_041751295.1 Mariniblastus sp. | reverse complement strand
TCAGGACAACAATTTCATCAAAGTCTGCCGCACAAGTCCCGGATTGGCATTCGGATTGCATTGACGCGCCTTGCCGATTAACGAACCCAGCGCCTTGATGTTGCCCGATCGGACATCGGCAGCCACCAGCGGATACTCGGCGATTAATTTCTGGCACAGCTGATCGATTTCGTTCGCATCAACATCGACGATGCCCAGACGTTGGCGGGCGGTCGCGACATCCAGATTGTCGGTGACCATCAGATTCAAAACTTCTTTGGCTCGACCGCCATCGATCCGCTTCGCGTTGATTTCGTTCAACAGACCGGACAGCTCTGTTGCATTGATCGGATAGCTCTCAATCGTAGTGTCTTGAGTATTCAAGTACCGCAGGACTTCCTGTTGAATCCAATTACTGACCAGCCCTGCGTTGCCGACCTGCTCGACACATTGGCGAAAAAACGCGATCATCCCTGATCCCTGTCGAACCAGCACATCGGCATCGTAAATGGACAGTTCGTAACTGTCGATCAGCTCCCGACGCAGTTGTGACGGCAAAGTCCCAATGCCATCCTGGATCATCGCGATCATCTCTACTGACGTCTCAATTCCAACCAGATCCGGATCTGGAAAATAGCGATAGTCGGCCGATTCTTCCTTTTCCCGTTGCAGAACGGTTTCCTGGTGAACATCGTCCCAGCCGCGCGTCTGTTTGGCCGCCATTTCTTTCGTCTGGCCGTTCATCTGAAACAGCTTGAGTTGTCGCTCAGCTTCGAAATTGATCGCCCGCTCTACCGCCCGGAAGCTGTTCAGGTTTTTGACTTCGACAATTGGCGTCGCAATTCCGCTGTCCCGGTCAATCCATAAATTGACGTTTGCATCGACACGTAAATTCCCCTGCTGCATGTTGCAATCGGAGACATCGATGTACGTCAGAATCAGTTTCAATTCATTCAGAAAATTCTTGGCTTGCGTCGCGCTGCGCAGATCAGGCTTAGTGACGATCTCCAGCAGGGGCGTTCCTGCGCGATTCAAATCAATTCGTGTGTGGCCTCCTGCAGAGGATTCATCGTGCAGACTCTTGCCGGCGTCTTCCTCCAGATGGGCTCTTTCCAATCGGACTCGATCTCCGGTGGTCTGCCCCTGCGCATCGACTAATTCCAAATAGCCTCCGGAACAGATGGGCTGATCAAACTGGCTGATTTGGTAGCCTTTGGGCAAATCGGGGTAGAAATAATGCTTGCGATCCCATTTCGTTTGCCGCTCGATATCGCAATTCAACGCCAGGCCAGCTTTGATCGCCAGCTGCAGGGCTTTCCTGTTCAACACCGGCAACGCGCCCGGCAATCCGGCACAGACAAGACAAGTCTGAGTGTTGGGTGGCGCACCAAATTCCGTGCTGCAACTGCAAAACAGTTTGGACTCAGTCTGCAATTGAACGTGAATCTCCAGTCCGACAATGGTTTCATAGTTGGTTTCAATGGCCATCAGGACTTTCACTTGGGGTCGGAAGTCGTTTCGCGGGAACTCGGCACCAATCTCACCGGGATGCATCGCCATAGAAAATATCGCCTCAGCACGACAGAGAACAGCCTACGAATTGGCGAATCGAACTTCAAAACGGCCGCCGCTGGTGCCAATCTGTTTGCAGCTGAAATTGATGGGCAGCGTTAAGCATTTTCGCCTCACTGAGTGCCGGGCCTTGCAGTTGCAAACCGATCGGCAATCCCGCCGAAAAGCCGCCGGGGATCGACATCGCTGGAATGCCGGCCAGATTCGCTGAAACGGTAAACACGTCGGCCAGATACATTTTGATCGGATCGCTGATTCGTTCGCCGATCGGAAAAGCGGTCGTCGGGGTCGTCGGGCCAACGATCAGATCAACCTGCCGGAAAGCATTTTCGAAATCCTGTTTGATCAAACGTCTGACGCGGGAAGCTTTGACATAAAACTGGTCGTAATAACCGGAACTGAGTGCAAAGGTTCCCAGCAGAATGCGGCGTTTGACTTCGTTACCAAAATGCTCTGAGCGGGTTTGTGTGTACATCGGTTGCATCAGCTTCGTATCCGACCGGGCGGTATAGCGAACTCCGTCGTAGCGGGACAAATTGCTGGACGCTTCACACGACGCGGCAACATAGTAAGCAGCCACCGAGTATTTTTCGTGAGGCAATTTGACTTTCACGATAGTCGCGCCCAGGCTTTCGAATACGGTCAACGCCTGACGAATCGATTTAATGATCGCTGGATCAACACTCTCATTCAATTGGCTTTCACAAATCCCGATCCTCAATCCGTCGAAGTCGTCGTTGAGTGAAGCCCGATAATCGGGAACAGGAAGGCTGGCGGATGTTGCATCGCCGGCATCGTGACCGGCGATCACCGACAACAACAGGGCAATATCTTCGGCGCAGCGTCCCATCGGACCGATCTGGTCGAGGCTGCTGGCAAACGCAATCAAGCCCAGTCGACTGACCCGTCCATAAGTTGGTTTCAGTCCGGTGATTCCGCAGAACGCCGCCGGCTGACGGATCGACCCGCCGGTATCGCTGCCAAGTGCCAGAGGCACCATGCCCGCCGCCACCGCTGCGGCAGAGCCTCCGCTGGAACCGCCCGGGCTGCGTGTTTGGTCCCAGGGATTTCGCGTCACTCCGAAAAAGGAATTTTCGGTCGAGCTGCCCATCGAGAATTCGTCCATATTCGTTTTACCGGCGATGATGGCACCGGCGCTACGCAATCGCGATACGACGGTCGCATCGTAGGAAGGCACAAAATGCTCCAGCATCGCCGAACAGGCCGTCGTTTTCATCTGTCGAGTACAAATTCCATCCTTAACCGCGACCGGAATTCCCGCCAATACACCTGCCATTTCGCCTTTGCCGGCCAACGAACGGCTTGCCTGCTCAAATGCATTCGTGCAAAAAGCGTGGATAGTTGGCTCCTTCCCAACAGTCACGTTGGCGAAATGCTGCAGGCAATCGGCGCTGGTCATATTGCCGGCGTGAATTTCTTCAACCAGTCGGGTTGCGGACAGGTTTTCCATTAGGTCGCCTGTCGTCATTCGAATACGGGAGGAACGCGATAGAATTCGCCGTCCTGATCGGGAGCATTACTGAGAATTTCCTCGCGCGGTATACTGGGCCAGACTTCGTCATCGCGAGTTGACAGCACATCGTTCAGTTGAGAGGTTTCGATCGTGCCGAAAAACGGTTCGACATCTGCCAAATCCAACTCGTCGAGCACCTCGATAAAGTCGAGAATGCGTTGTAGTTCCAGCTGCGATTGCGCGTGGCTTTCCGGAGTCAATTCGAGGCGTGCGAGTTCTGCAATGCGCTCGATCGAAAAGCGTAATTCAGACGACAACACCATGCGCCTCAAACAACGAGTGATACGTTCACAAAATTGACTGGTCCATTTCCACTATCCAACCGTTGGGCAAGCAGCCTGCTTGCCAATTGGCGGCACCTAAAGCAACCATCGCAATCGGGCAGCGTCCGTCATTTCCGCCCACTGATCGCAAAAAAGGTGCCGGTCTTAAAGCGGTACCTGACCCTTTGGAAATCGAAACTGTTATTTGGTCGGCAGCGCGAAAGGCTTGCGATGAACGGCCTTGCGAATGGCACCGCCCCGAATGCACTGAGTGCAGACTTTCATGGATCGGGCGGACCCATCATCCTGGGCCACGCGAACTTTTTGCAAATTGGGTCGGAACTGGCGACGAGTGATCCCGGTGATCTTGGTACCGACGCCACCCAGATACTTGGCCTTGCCACGAGTCTCGATGGAGTTTCCCTTTTGAGCCCGTTTACTACAAATTTCACATACTCGCGCCATGATCGTTTACCGCAGAATTAGCATTGGTCCAACAAAAATTCGAACTGCGAAGTATAACAGTTTGCGGTCCGGTTGCAACGGCCAATTGTAGCTCGAGTTCCTGATTTCAGCTTTCGAAACCCGACTTTGCGGTAACGATGGAGATAATTTCCCATCATCCTGTCGCGATGCCATCCTTGGAGCCAAGATCTGAAAAGGGGTCAGACGCGGGACCGTTGAATCTGTTATCCTGAAGGGGAGTTTCGCTGTGACAATGAGGAAGTTCAACCAATCAAGACCGTACCTCGCAATTCAGCCAGCGGCAAATTTCCGGTTTATCCGTTATATGTGATTCAGCATGTGAACAGCGCGCCAATAATTCCTGTTCCCGGCGACTTTGGATGGTTTACTTGACACTGTTTTTTCCGATTACTACTATTCGAGTGCAAATCATTCCGATTTGAAGCGATTGAGTTTTTTCCCTTCAAAATACTGAATGGGTAAGGTCGAGGAGATTTTT
>JBGSXT010000878.1:0-4906 GCA_041751295.1 Mariniblastus sp. | reverse complement strand
TTTCGCATTGGCCACATCAATTCAGGACGAGTTGTTCCCAATCTCTGATCTGGTCAGTTTTTCAGATGCAGATGGCAATACCATTAAGACCGTGGAACTGCGCGACCGAAACGACAAGAGTTTCAGTGGTTCGCTGATTTTTCAGGGTCAAGTGTTGGCCGCGAAGCAGTTCCACAGTTTCACTCTGGCAGAACTTGAAGGGGTCTTCTTTCGCGGCGGTTCACGAAACATAACCGAGTCGGTTCGCTATTTTGTCTCCGACGGGCGCTTTCGCAGCGATCGAAACACAATCCAGTTCGACAATGTTGCCACCGGCGGTGATGACGGCGGTCAAGCAGGTGTTCCGATTCTAACGGCGGACAATTTGAATCAATCAGTAGCCGAACAGCTCGAATTCATATCGATTGACAGTCTTGTTCAACAACTTGGGGACGGTTTCCCGATCACCACGTACGAAGTGATCGACACGAATTTGGACCCGAATAGCTCCAGGCTGTTTTTCAATGGGCAATTTTTGGCAGCAGGTGTTGTTCACACTTTTACAGACGACCAGTACGAAAACCAGCTGGAGATCCGGTCGGGTACGTTTATCAATCGTCAATTCGATGAAGTTTACGTTCGCGGAAATAATGGTACGTTCAACAGCGATTGGACGCGATTGAACATGCATACCGAGCCGGAGTTGTTCGATGCATTCACCGGACTGGATCCAAATGGAAATGAAGTCGCAACCTGGGCGGATTTCATTCCAGCCAACGGCAACAACCCGCGACAAATCACCTTCAGTTTCATGCAACAGTTGCCGGATTACAACATCGGCGATGTGATCGAAGAAGACCCGTTTCGGACTCCAACACCCCGGCTGTTTCTGCAATTTACCGATCCGCAACGAACGGCTACGCGACAGGCATTGGCGATGTTGGAAACATTTGCCAACATCGAGTTTCTGGAAGTCCCGGATTCGCCGCTTGTTGTGGATCCGGTATCCGGCAATCGCGGCGGTACGCTGCGTTTTGGAAACTACTATCGGGCATTGCACGAAGATTTTGGCGGTGCGCCAGGTGCCGACGATAGTATTGTTTGCGCACAAACATTCGGACCCGCTTTGGTTCCGGAAGGGGGCGATATCTGGTACAATGTAGACCTGCCATTCTTTAACGATGATGGCGTGCTGGCGATTTCGCCGTGCAATCCTTTGGATTTCTTCTTCGCCTCGGATGTCGGTCCAGGAACGTTTGAATACGAATTTCTGCTGGATTCGATTGCTTTTGCCAATGGGCAAAAAGACCCGTCCGACCTGATCGGACCCGCGGACCAGAATCCGATCCTTCCCGATGCGACTGATGCGCTATCGTATACTGTTCAGGGCAACTTTGATAACTCGTTCAACCCAATTACCGGGTTTCAGTTGTATGACATCAATTTCTTTCAGCAGATTTACGGCGCGAACACAAACTACAATACTGGTGATACCACCTACAGTATTGCCAATTTAGTACAAGGCGGTAATGCCCGGCAATCGATTTGGGATGCAGCGGGGATCGACACGATTTCCGCCGTTGGCTCCACGATTACCAATCCGGTGGTGGATTTACGGCCTGGATTCTTCAGTTCGATCGGGAATCTGCAGGACAATATTTCCATCGCGTTTCGGGCACAAATTGAAAACGCAACTGGCAGTATCGGTAGCGATCTATTGATCGGCAATGAACTCAACAACCGGATGATCGGAGGCGATGGCGACGATGTCCTGCGCGGCAATGGAGGCAATGATGTGCTTACCGGAGGAACGGGCGGTGATATTTTTGAGTTTACCGTTGGCGATGGAAACGATGTTATCGATGAACAACAGCTTGGTGGTCGTGACACACTGAGGTTCCTTGCTTTCCCTGGATTCGATAATTTTACCGAAGACTTCAGTTTCCGGCTCGATGGCCGGGATCTCGTCGTCCAACTGACTCTCGACGGTTCGCCGACAGCCGACACTGCCGTGACCATCAAGGATCAGACTCGTGGGGCGTTCCGGGTGGAATCCCTGCAGTTTGGCACAACGATTGTTGATCTGGAAAATCTGACCAATCAGGCGACCGGCGCGAATCAATCCTTTGCCTTAACTGCGGAATCGACAATTTTCGGCACTCTGGTTACGCCGGTTTGATTTTTTTGAACAACAGAAAACGAAAAAAGCGCGGCTTTGACGGTCACGCTTTTCTGTTGGTAATTTCAATCGGACTACTGGTGCTGGATTCAGATCATTGGTCAATCCGCGTGGTGGGTGGAGCAGCATCGGTCAGCAGCAATTGTTGGTTCCAGATTCCGTATCTCCAATTGAACTGCAAATCATCGCTATAGCTATTGCTCGAGATACCGAGCCGCCGGATTTCGAAATTAGTAGCCTCAATGATCAGTGGCCGCTCCATGAATACGTTGTCATTGCTGCTATTCAGAGCGTCCAATCCGTAAGGGCGTTTGTGATTCCCGACAATCACTGTGTTCAGCAGGGGCAAGTGGTTGAAGCCCAGGAAGGCGTCGCTGTAGGACCTCAAACGCTGGTTGGCAAATTCACCTTCGTATCGGTAGAACATGTTGTCGTTCAATTCGCCTTCAACACCCAGCCTCAACCGACGAATGATGAACCGATCCTGTGGGTTTTCACCTTCCAGCGGTTCGATCCCTGGCTCGGTTGCCGGAAACGCCCAGTAGTCCGTCTGGATTCGTCCAAACAAAGTGAGGTTTGGACGCCCATGGTTGTGGCGGACGAGTGTGGGCAGTGTTCCCTCGAGTTGATCTACCGACTCATTCAGGGATTGGATATTCAGTTTCAGCTGTTCCAGTGATTCAGCCGTCTGTTTAGCCGTGTCTTCGGAACTCTTGGCCGTCTGATCTGCATCATCGGAGTGTGATTCAAAATCATCCTCCAACTCCCGCAGCCGGAGGTCCAGTTTGCCGAGTACTTCGTCCTGAACGGGATCACCTTGAATTGAATCGTCCGAGTCGTCGGTTTCCTGGAAATAGCTGGCGCCGACAACTTCGGCAACGCTCCCGTCAGATTGCCATGCGAGCAGCGAACCAGACGCCAGGGGGACAGAAAAAACGAATGTCAACAGCATTGACTTTGCAAAATTTGCAAACATGGCGCACCAGCAGAATTACGTGCAGCCGACGGGGTGTCGACCACCATTGCGTTAATTCGACATGTGCGGGTTGTGGCTGTTATACCCGATCAGATTGTAAGGTTTTTGCGATCTATGACGGATACAGCCGCTACAATCGTTACAAATTAACACGGCTACTGGGTGATTTCGAATCCCCACGACTTGCGCAAGGCGACCAATTCCTGTTCCTGTTCGGAGGAAAGGACGCAAACATGGCCGATTTGTTTCGCCAGAATCAATGTCCGGCAGTAGGCATCAAGAATCTCCGTCCACCAGAATGCCCGTTCCAATTCAGCGTCGTAGCTGAGCGTTCCGTGACTGGCCAGTACGATCGTATTCGTTGTTTTAACGAAAGGCAAAATCGTATCCGCGAATTCCTGGTTGCCCGGTGTCGCATAAGGAGCCGTCGGAACCTTGCCCAGAAAAATATCCGGTTCCGGCAGTACGCCCGTTGGAATCGGCTGCCGTGCAATCGCAAATGCCGTTGCGTGCGGCGGATGACAATGGACAACGCCCGCAACATCCGATCGTTCCCGATAGACATTCAAATGCAAGCGATATTCACTTGATGGTTTTTTTGCCGAATCGATCGGATGGCCATCAAAATCGATCGTACAGATATCGTCAGGCACCAGAAATCCTTTGGAACGCAACGAGGGTGTGATCAATACACGATCCTCGGTCACCCGTACGGACAGATTGCCTTCATTGGCCGCGACGAAGCCTTGGGCATGAATCCGTTTCCCGATTTCACAAATCTGGTTTTTTTGCTGGAGATACTGGTCCATTCAATTCACTATCTTTAGTCCAATCTGTTTACTATCACCGTTCGGTTCCTGACGGAGATCCGTTTTTTCACCAATTGATCGATCACTCCGGGATAAACTCTGCATTCCGTCTGAAACACTCGCTGTTGAAGCACTTCAACCGTATCATCACTCTCAATGCAAACGGGTACTTGGACAATGATTGGACCATGATCGTATTGGTTATCCACGAAATGCACGGTACATCCGGTGACCTTACAGCCGTATTCAAGCACCGCTGCATGGACCCGTCGGCCATAAAACCCCTTTCCGGAAAATGCTGGAATCAAGCTGGGGTGAATATTGATCACCCGATTTTCGTAAACCTGCGGGATGATGACCCGCTTCAGAAATCCAGCCATCACGACAAGGTCCGTTTCGGCAATGCGGCAGACGTCAAATATCGCTTCGCTGTATGAATCCGCACTGGCAAATGAGTTTCTCGAAAGGACAGTCAACGGGATGCCATGCTGCAGTGCGAATTCATTCCCCGCCACGTTCGGATTCGACGAAATCACCTGAACGATGTCCGCCTCAAAACGTCCGGCCGCCCGTGCGTCGATCAGATTCTTCAACGTCGTGCCGCTGCCGGAAATCAGGATCGTGAGATTGAAGGAATTCGGCATCGCAATCGGTTAACTGACAACTTTGACGAAGATTGAAAGCGTCATCCCGGCAACGTCACGAACTGCCTCTTCCTCGCCGGACAATGAATCGCAGATACACTCGATCGCCAGCGTTTCCTGTTTAATGTATTTGACGTTTTCGCTGATCGCCAACAACAGTTCGGCATCTCTGCTTTGCAGGCCGAGCGCAATTCGATCGGTAAAATCCAGCTGCAATTCCTTCCGACGATCCTGAACCATCCGAACAATATCGCGGGCCATTCCTTCCCGCAATAGTGCCGGCGTCAGTTCCGTCGACAAAATGACCACACCGTTTTTC
>JBGSXT010000877.1:0-2982 GCA_041751295.1 Mariniblastus sp. | reverse complement strand
ATGATGACTCTGGCTGTCCTCGGCAAGACGGAACAATCGGTCAACGGGATCGGCTGGTCGTCGAACATGGTGATGGCGATGATCGGCGGCGCGATGATCCCGGTGATGTTCATGCCGGCGTTCATGCAGCAGTTGAGTGTGATCAGCCCGGTCAAATGGAGTATCCTGTCGATTGAAGGGGCGATTTGGCGGGAGTTTTCGTACCAGGAACTTCTGCTTCCATGTTCCATTCTGTTAACGGTCGGCGTCGTGGGGATGGCGATCGGTTCGGTGATCTTGAGCCGCCGCTAATTGTTTCATGCTGATTGATCAACGTTTCTTTTGACAGGCCGGGCAGAAGAATGTCGATCGTTGAGCCTGCACTATGCGACAAATGTTGGCTTGATGGCAGGTGAGACATTCGATGTTCGTCCGATCGTAAACGCGGTGATGATTCTGGTAGCCGCCAGGCTCGCCAAGAGCTTTCTGATATGTTCCATCGGACAGCGTCGATCCCTCATGAATGATCGCCATTTCCAGCACGCACTGCATGGCCGTGTGAAGCCGCGCCCATTGGCTGCCCGTCAACCGGTGGCACCTGGCACGCGGGTCAATACCGGCCACATGCAGCAGTTCCGAAGCGTATAAGTTTCCGACACCGGCGATCAATTTCTGGTCCAGCAAGGCAACTTTGATTTCACGTCGACTGGTTCGCGCTCGCTGTCGCAATTCGTCGGCTGATATTTCAATCGCATCTGGCCCCAGCGTTCCACCGTTTGTTTTCGCTTCGTATTGATCAGATCGGAGCAGCTCGATTCGGCCCAATCCACGTCGATCCCAAAACAGCAGGCGGTTGGCGGGTGAATGGTTCAAAGTCAACTCGAATCGCAGATGTTCCAGGTTCGGCGGCTCACCAATCTGCACCACGCCGGTCATTCGCGGTTCAAACAGCAATCGCTCGTCGGAATCCAGTCGCAGAACAACCCGTTTGCCCAATCGATCGACCGATACGATTGTTCTGCCCTGCACTCTTCGATTCAAGGCGTCGATTCGAGGCGATATTGAAATCGGTTTTTTCAAACAGCGCGTTCGGGCGGCGCGCGTAATGGTCGCGCCGATGATCGGCAGCACGCACCTGCGCATCGTTTCAACTTCAGGTAATTCAGGCATCAGATAACGCCATGTTGTTTGATGGCCTAATATCACGAATCCATAACGCAACGAAAACCGGGATCAGGATGATGGCAAACATTTGATAAATCGTGAGTCCGAATTCGATTAGGGGCTCAGGCCGAATGGTTTCACTGACCAAGCGATACAACATGTAGGCGATAATATAGGCCTTCATCAAATTCCCTTTAAACAGCTTTGGGAACCAGTCTGACTTCATGGCCGCCCTGGTGTCGGACGAATACAGCAATTGGAAACCCACGTATATCAGAAACGCCGCAACCGAATGAAACATGAATTCGTAAATCTGGGTCGGATGGCGAAATATGGCTTGATCGCCGTCGACGACAGAAAAATGGACACCCCACGGCAATCCGGTCTCAGTTCCGTAACAGCATCCGGCGGAAAAACAGGCCAACCGCCCGATGGCAACGGCCACGGCGACCGGGAACGCAAACGTGTCTCCGGTCTTTGCGGCAATCTGCAGGTACCACTTCACGCCTTCGACGCCCAGATAGCCACCGACAATTCCGCACATGATCGTCTTGCCATCCGAAAACCAGGTATGACCGGCGGTGTTGAAATCGCTTCCAGCGGCAATCACAAACGGCAGTCTGGCCATCAATAGGGCTCCAACAAATGCGCCCATCCCGATCGCCAGTTTCTGCAATCCTGAAAGTGGCAACGCAGCTTGACTGCGTTTAAGCAACAAAGAGCAACTGGCAACCGCGATCGCAATCAGAGCGGTATAAATCCAATTGATCATGAGTTTACCGACTCCTGATGTCGGTCAGATCGGGCAATGCGACGTGTCCTTCCCGATACAACTCGTTATTGGCAGAAAACGGAATCACGTGGCCGGACGGCAAAACATGGTGCGTGCAACATTTCATCAGCCTGCGCAAATCGAAGTTGTAAGCATCCAGAAACGAGGTGATCGTGATTCGAAACAGATTTTTGGCTCCCAATTGATCAGCCACCGCAGCTGTCAGGAACTTCGCTGCAATGGCTGAAAGAATCGGATTCGCGTCGCTCCGCTTATCGACAGGCTGAATATAGGGATTCATCGGCGAGCTTCGGACCGGCTGGCAGTCACCGTTCGGACCGCAATCCGAACAGCAGCGGTTCATCAGCTCGGCAATCAGATCGCGCGAACGCTCCCGGGTAAACGAAATGCCATTGGCCAACAGATCGAGGTTTTCCGTGACATCAAACAGTCTCGCGATTGGAGTCAAGGTTCCGTCATGTCGGTAACCCAACCCGATAATATGGCAATTGGGATGAGCACACGGCAACGGCAGGAAATCGGAGGTCGCATACGTGCCGCCCGTCTGTTCACAGATTCCTTTGATCACATCCGGAAACGTAATCCGCCGCTCCAGCTCGTCCGGTAATACATGCCGGCCCGAATAAGTCGCGGGTTGGAAATTGATTCCGGTGATGAACGGCCGCTCAATGGCGAATTCCAACAACGGGCCAAGTTGATTCTCATTAACACCTGTCTGCAATGTAACCGCAAGCGTAATGTGAACATTCGCGGCCCCCAACCGTTCGATCGCCCGCAATTTGGTCGCCAACAGGTCTTCACCTCGCAACTTGATTGTGCATTCGGCTTCAAGCCCATCGAGCTGGAAAAAGACTTCGACACGATCATGGTATTGGGCAATCTCATCCACCAGCTTTTGATCATTGGCCAGTCGAATGCCATTGGTGTTGATTTGTATGTAATCGATCGGTTGTCCGACGGCATACTGCAAAATCTGTGCGAAGTCCGGATGGATCGTCGGTTCGCCACCGGAAAGCTGAACGACCTCAACGTGCCCTTCGACGCGC
>JBGSXT010000876.1:0-9533 GCA_041751295.1 Mariniblastus sp. | reverse complement strand
GACCATTTTCAGCCCTGTCAACTTCGCCTTGCCTTTGATGCTTCTGGTGGTGATCCGCTGGGTGCGTTCCACGACTCCCAGCTGATCTACTTTAGGCGAAGGGCAATTCAGGAATTCGGTCTTTCGAGAATGAAGTCCTTCCAGTTCAGTTTGTGAAGACATGATCGGGATCACTCGTTCAATCGATGCCGAGTCGGTAGTTGCGCAACCGTTCCCGCTGTTCGGGTTTGACGTATTTATCAGCGGTTTCAATGTATTGCTGTTCCATAATTGTTTTCGTCGAGAATAGGAGCTGTCAGCTGAAGTGCATACTTCAGGAATCCCAGCACAAGTCTGGCGCTGAGCGACACCATCGATCGTAGTTTAGCTCGTCGCGTGGCAATTCGAAAGGAATTGCAGAAAAGAATGATTCTGGCAAACATCGCAGGTTTTCGAGTGTCAGCGATTTTGCAGTTGTTGGCGATTGCACTGAATTGATTGATGTCGCTGAAATCCCGATTGCCGCCGGCTGGCCAACTCAATCCAGTTCGCAAGCCGTACATCCGCGTCAATCGCTGTATATGACATCAGAATTCGTCGACTGATCAAATCCGTTGTCGACGCATACAAATTGGGCGCCAGTCAGGTAATTGAGACCTAATTTTGAGAGTTCCAACCAGGTTGTTCATGGTATCGCTGTGGGGTAGGAACAACAGAACTGATGATACTCCTGCCGGTTTTTGAAGGTGTTGTTGGATGATTGGATTTGATGCTGCAACCGTCATGTTTATTTGCTCCTGGTCGCTGGCGGCAGTCGGAGTTGGATTGACCAGCGGCTTTTTTATCGGACGCGCGTTCACGCTTTCGAATGAACCCCAGCGGCTGAAAAAAGACCGCGAACGGACTCTGCAGGCACTTGCCGGTTTGTTGGAGAGTACCGAGCAGTTGAATGACGATGTTGACACACACAATACTGCACTGCAATCCGCGCAACGCGAGCTGTCAGAAGTCAACACCGATATTGAAGACGCTGGAAACTTCGGAATCGTCCAATCCCAGCTGCTGGGCCATATTTCACGGGTGGTAAAAGCCAATCGCCGACTGGAAAATGACTTGACGCAATCCCGTTACCAATTGGAGTCCCAAGCTCAGGAACTCGATCGTACCCGCAAGGAAGCCCGTACCGATCCGCTTTGCAAAATCGGTAACCGCCAGGCATTCAACGAGCATTTGACCTACCGCATGTCGCGGTTCGTCCAACAGAACGAAAGTTTCGGCTTGATGATCATCGACATTGACCATTTCAAACGGATCAACGATACATTTGGCCATCTGCCCGGCGATCAGGTGCTGGTCAGCATTGGTGAAGCGCTCAAACAATGCGTTCGTCCGGAAGACTTTGTCGCCCGGATTGGAGGTGATGAATTCGCAATCGTGCTGGCTGGCGTGAGCGTGGAAAATGCAAACTTTGTCGGGACACGGATCCGATCGACCATTGAGTTGTATAACTTCGAAGTCGGCGATGACAAGGGTTCGAATACTGTCGTTACGCTGAGCATGGGGTTGGCGGTTACCCAGGCGGGCGACAGCAAACAGTCGCTATACGAACGGGCAGATCAGGCCCTGTATCGGTCGAAAGAGCTTGGCCGCAATCTGCTGACTGTCAGCGCCGAAGGACATTCGGATTCGGAGATGCAAAACGCTGTTTTGAATACCGTCCTGGAGTAACGAATGCGATTTGATTATCCTTAACTAGAGGAGTGATCGACTCTCATTCACCGGCGATTCTGGTCGTCAGACGCTGTGGCAGAATCAGGAATCGTCGGGCCGCGGCACCGGTGTTTCTTCGTCATCGAAACGGGATGGAACCCGTGTGTTGGAAGGCTTGGCTGGGTCGCGCGGGCCGATTCCCGGTAGAAATTTCTCGCCAAAATATTGTCCGTATGCCCCGATAACTTCGTTCAACTGCTGGTAATTGCCGGCGCAGGAACTGCAGCAGCCATTCACAGGAACGGTAATGGTCTTGGCCACGAATCGGCACGATCGAACGGGAATTTGTACAGCGACCAGATAGGGAACCTGCACCTTATAACTCTGCCAATGGTCGTAGGGAATTTTCCGCGATACTGTTTGGTAAACGGTGCGTTCCAGTGTTTTGGCCACAGTCATATTCAATCGCCGTGTCCTCACGACTGGAACCTGGCGATAGCGGGTTTCCTGAATAGTGCGAACCCGCATTTCCGGTTCCCGGACTTGATAAGTTTGAGTTCGTATTTCCGGAACCTGGCGATAGCGGGTTTCATAAACGGTACGCGACTTCGTGATCGGAACCATCACGGACTGCTCCGTCGTTCGAATCTCGGGTTCCTGGCGTTTGACGGTGCGATACAGCGTTCGAGTCCGAATTTCCGGTTCCATTTCCGTGTAGCTGACGGTTTTCGTTTCGGGCACGTAGCGGGTTACCACCCTGTTTTCCTTGCGGTATCGCGTTTCGGGAATCTGAACCCTGTAAGTCTCGTTGTGCGGGTAAGGCTCATTGACGTAATAAGTTTCCAGTTCCGTTTGTAACTCCTCTTTGGGCAATGTAATTTCGTACTCTTCTTCAACTTGATACGGGACCGTCTGCATAAAAGGTTGCTTGACGACCCTCGTTTTTTGGACCGGAACCATGACATCGTAGGGAACCTGCTTTTCGCGAACTTCTGTTTTGTAAGTCGTCACCGGAATTTTGCGAACTCGCTGTTCCTTTCGCAAGCGTTTGACAGGAATTTCCCGGGTCCGGGCTTCATCCCGAAATTTCGTCAACGTAATGGTTTCACTCCGCAGCTCAGATTTCAATTCGGTGTAGGATTCCGATCGTTGCTGTTGTTCGGTGCGATACCTTGTGACGGAAACCGTTCTGGTCAACGTTTCAGGTTCGTATACGGTAGTCGTGTACGTGTAAGGGACCTGTTCCAGCACGCGACGGTAAACGGCAAAGGGAATTCTTTGTGTGACAATTCGAGGTCGCCAGATTTTGTGAAATTCGGACATCCACAACTGGCCGCACTGCAGGCCACTGCAAACGTCATCGTTGCAATTGCAGGCGGGTACCTGGCGACAAACCGTTTCCCATGATCCGACATCCTGTTGAATGACCCGATACCGCGTTTCAGGAACAAACCGGTATTCGACTGCGAATCCTGTCCGTTCGACCTCTCTCGGCTTCATTTCCGTATAGGTTTCCGTTCGCTCAGCTTCGTAGGGAACCAGAACATCGTAGCTGACGACGCGTTGGCGGGTGCCAGGAACCAAGACCTCATAGGTTTGTACAACATCCTCGTCGTAGGGGACCGCCGCCAGATAGTATTGGACGACAGCTTCTTCATATGGCACAGAAACCGTGTACTGCTGCTCGATTTCTTCGACGACAGGAACCTGGATTTCATCTTTTTCAGTCCGAAACTCGGTTTTCTTTTCGTACTCGACGTAGGATTCATTGACATCGTTGGATCTGGACTCGTACCGGTGTTTTGTGACCAGCCGCTTTCTTTCTTCCGTCTCGTATCGAAATACCGTTCGACGAACCTCGCGCTGTCGTGGAACCTGGCGATACTTGATAACTTCCCGCGTGCGCTGCTGTGGAACGTTGACCACATACGGAACCTGAATGACCTGTGTCTCATCGATTTTGCGGTAGGTAGCAACTTCGCGTGTTTTCTGTTTGGCGACATGCACAGTATATTTCTGGGTAAACGGCACCCGTTCTTCGACTTCGCGGAAAAAAGTTTCCTGCAGTATTTTTTTTTCCGGGACTCGTTCAACATAAACTTGTTCAACGGGAAACTGGTATGGTACCTGTTTATGTGTTGTAAACTGTTTCTCTTTCTGTTTGTTGACCATCACCAGGTAGGGCTGTTCAACGTCGACCTGGTAGGCCTCCGATTTGCTGCCCAAATATTGCTCTTCACGCGGTTGTTGGACGTATAAGGTGTACGGAACCTGCATGGCAACCTGCGAATAGACGGTTTGATATCGAGTCAGTTTTTGACGTCGCAATTCCGATCGGTAGCGCATCACGTAGCCGGTTTGATGGCTGGTCTCCCAGTGGGGAACGTAAACGGTGCGCGTCACGCATTGCGTGCAACCACAACATTCGTCATTCGTTGTGCTCGAAGTAGTGGCGTCTGGCAAGTTCAAGGGCGACATGAAATCGCGATTCTCCGTCCAAAAACTTGTCAGTGCCGTATCGGAAACGGCCGCCACGCCGATTGCAATTGCCAATAAAAAAACATGTTGTCTGCCCATGTTGGTGCTGTTCGTTCCCTGTGTTTCAATAATTTCCATATCAATTTAGATAAAATGGGACGTTTTTCAATGAATATGCAGACATTCCGTTCTCCGACAAAACTTCATTGAATCGTGGAAACATGCTTCAGGACTTGTAGGAATCTATTCTTATGGGGCCATGTGCCTGGGCCAGGTACTTTTTGTTTGCCACTCGCCAAAGCGGATCCTGCTAGCTCGAATGGCACCGATTGGTCTTGTTCTAAATCGAATCGCTGATACCCTACGCCACCCAATGTATCCATGCGCCAGGGAGTTTGGCATGGAACCCATTCAATTTCGGCTTGGCAAGTGCTTTTTTGAACAAAGGAAGTTCCAATGTGCTTTTTGAATATGCCGCATTGGTTTGTCATTTTCATTCTGAGTTTGTTACTGATATCGCCCGGTTGCCGCAATCGGGCAACCACCTGCCAACCTGGTTGCTATCCATCCCCGTTTGGTGGCATCACTGGTTCCACAACGGTCCCCTCACCGCAAACGTATAGCATCCAGATTCCCGGAAATTCAAATCAGCAATACTACAATAACGGTGCGACCGCCCAGCAATTGCCCCCCCTTCAGCCGACGGGAACGTTGCCTACTGCCAACGGGTCAAACACCCGGAACGGCTGGCAACCGGTCGGTGCGACTGGAACAACAGGCACTTTGCCGGTATCGACGCCTCCTCCGTCCGGATCGACTTCCCAGTTACAGTCCACCATTAACCAGTCCAATCTGGTATCCGTCGTGGATCGTGGGACCAGCCAGCCAGGAAATCGATTGGCACAGACCTCCGGTTCAGGCAACGGATTGTCTCAAACCAATAATTCAAACTTCGGTACGACTGCGGTTGACGAGCGCCTGGATCGATCGCGGCTTCCGGTAACCGATGCCAGTCAGGTTCGTGCGCCCACGAATTTTTCTCCAACAACAACAGTCGGGCAGTTTAATTTTCCCTGGTTCAACACCAATCCGTATCAGGGCAACACGGGATATCTGCCTCAGTTCCCGTCGCCCCAGAACACCAACGCCGGTGGCCAGCAGCAGACTGGACAGGCTACCAATCCAAACTTCGGCGGAACGCAGCCGAACGTTGTCGTTGGCAATTTTTCGCAACCAACTTTCGCGCAACCATCGCCACAGATTTATCGCGGGCTGGCGACCCAGTATCCACAGGTGCTGGCCCAATCGACCGTCTATGCCGATCCCGCCAAAGATCCGAACTTCCAAAATGGCTGGCGTGATCGCGATTTGACAACCGCTGGCGATTCTCTAAATCGATAGTGTCGAAATGACGAGCCGTTCGCGGCGGATTGGCGGCCGGAATCGGAGCTGGCTTGGTGATACGGCCAGATCGTCCAGACGAGTGGCCGCAGTCAGTTACCTGTAGAACAAATTGCTGATTCGTTCTTCGCGGCTCAGCAACTGATTAGAAATGCGCTCGACAGTAATAATTCCATCTGCAACTTGCATCTGACTACAAATCAGCCTTCTAAAATGCCACCCAGATTTGCGTCATTCCATTGGGGCGGATAAGATGAAGGGCCCGCTCAATCGATTCGGCACTTGGCTCGCATCCCACGATTATGATTCAATTCAATTTCACTCCAACAGGTGCTTCGATGAAACTTTGCCCGACTGTAGCCCTGCTGATTTTCGTCGGACTGCGTTCTGCCTTGGGACAGCAATCCGCCGATGATAAAGTTGATTCACAAATCCGCAAAACTGAAATTGGCTCGACCGTCAATGTTCATCAGGCTGGCGATCTGTATTTCTCAGGACAGTTCACGCCGGAGGACCTGGGCGCCATCAAAGAGCGCGAAATCACCCGCATTATCACGTTGCGAACCCATGGCGAGATCGATTGGAATGAACAGGAAGCGGTTGAGAAAATGGGCATTGAATTTATCCAGATCCCGTTTCGCTCGTCAGAATCGCTGACGGACGACGTCTTTGATTCCATACGCAAACTCTTAAACGATAAAACGAAGAAGACTCTGTTCCATTGTGGATCGGCAAATCGGGTTGGGGGTGTATGGCTTCCGTTTCGGGTACTGGATGAAGACGTTGATTTGCCAACAGCGATTATGGAAGCAGAAAAAATTGGCTTGAACACGGATTTCATCAAGGAAAAAGCCGTTGAATACATAACGCGGAAGAAAGCCGAACGGAAGGGATACAAACGATCACCGGAAGTCGTCCCGGCTGGAATCAACGACAGTTTCCTGGATCCCAATCTCAAGGTCGACGAGTTTGTCAATCGATTTGAAATCGAAAGCCGCGAAATCTTTGTAGCCCGGCAAGAGATTGTGGCCGCCTGTGAGTTTCAGACGGGAATGAAGATCGCCGATGTCGGATCCGGCACTGGCCTGTTTACAAAATTATTTGCCAAACTGGTCGGTGAAAACGGCTGGATATATGCCGTCGATGTTTCTCCCCGATTGGTTGAATTTGTTGTGAAAGACTCGTCCAGTTTGAACCATCGCAACGTGACGGGAGTGTTGTGTGCGGACGATGGCATCGGCCTGCCGCCCAATTCAGTGGATGCCGTTTTCGTCTGTGATACCTATCACCACTTCGAGCATCCACAATCAACGATGGCATCCATCTTCAAAGCGCTGCGACCCAGTGGACGGCTGGTAGTCATCGACTTTGAACGGGTGCCGGGCGTGTCACGAGAGTGGATCGTTGATCATGTGCGGGCAGGGAAGGATGTATTTCGGGCAGAGATTCAGGACGCTGGTTTTACGCTGCTGCAGGAAAAGAAACTTGATGGCCTGAAAGAGAACTATTTCCTGGTATTCAGGAAGTGAAATTGGCCACCGATGGTTGAATCCAGTAACAATTCGCAACCCCACCGTCGTACTCGGAACGATCATGCGACGGAGAAAGCCGAAGACTATGTCGAGGCCGTAGCGGATATTATCGAGCAGAATATGACCTGCCGGGTCTCAGATCTGGCCAAACGGTTCGATGTCAGTCATGTCACGGTTTCACGTCTGGTGGCCCGGCTGGTGTCAGAAAACCTGCTGGATACCTCACCGTACCGCCCGATTGTTCTGACCGCCAAAGGGAAACGCCTGGCCCGAAGATCGAAACAGCGACACGAAATCGTATACCGATTCCTGCTGGCCATCGGCGTCGATGAATCTAATGCGACGTCAGATTCGGAAGGAATCGAACACCATGTCAGTGCGGCGACCTTGGCGTCGATGAGCCACTATCTGGAGTCGAAGGGCGTCTGAGACGCATTCCAGAATACTTCGAGTGAATTTTCCCGATATTCGGTTATTTTCGGCGGCCAAAACTTGACAAATTTTCTAATTTGATTTTACTTACATGCCGGGAGGAACAACAAGTTCGACCCAACTTGGACATTCAAGGTATTCGTGCATTTTGAATTCCAAAAAACGGTTACTGATTGGTAATCGATGAGAAGAAGGCAGGTCTAACCCCCCTGCGTTCTTCTCGTTTCTTGTTTTACCCGCCAGACTTCCCGTTTGGCATTACGGCATTCCACCCACGCAGCGAGCGTTTGACCACTTGAACCGAAATCCCGCAGTGCAAGTCGGTCTTCAGAATTTCTGTCAAACGATTTCACCCGTCAGGTTGCCCAGTCGATTCCTTTCGCGGGCAGCCACGATATTCAGACGGCCGCGCGTGGGATCGGCCTGAGTCAGTTTGGTTTTCGTTAGTTTGATTTCTTCGAATCCAAGGTGCCGAATAATTTCGGCACAGACTCCAGGACCGGTCGGATACCAGGAAAGCTGTCCGATCCCGCCGTGCAACGGTACCTCTTCGTTGATCACCATTTTCAACGAACCGTCTGCTTCACCCCGAATGTACGAAGTGGAAAAAATCAGCACATCACGGGATAAATCAGCCGCCACTCTTAGCCCGCTGATCGGATCCGGCAAATGGCAAAACAGGCTGCTGAATTGAACGATGTCAAATGGAAACAGATCTTTTGCTGGCAAATCGTACAGATTGAACACCTCAAATTGAGTTCGATCGGTTGGTCCCACGGTTCGATGATTTCTGACAAACCGCGCCTGCTTGATCCAGTGTTCACGCACATCGAAGCCATAACCGATCTCGGCTTTCCGTTCGCGTACCCAAAAACAGCATCCGCCCGCATTGCAACCACAATCGAGGAAACGTTTGCCAACCAGGCCATTCGGGAACAGAGTATCGATCAGCTTCAGGAATTTTTCCCGTTCGCGACCCTGTTCATTTCGAATTTCGGTTGAAGCGTTGACATCGCTGCCGACTTCGATTGACTTCCAATCCCCTGTATTGAGCTGCGGGGTGACTTGAATATTCATCCGCCAGGGCTGCAGTTGCCGCAGCCGGCTGATCATCAACGACAGGTCATTGGCTCCAACAGCCGCCGGTTGCGACGACAACTGCGGATCTGGCAGATTTGAATGTGCCGGTTCAGTATTTGAATTATTGGACCCTAGAGAGACCATTTTTGCCTCCACGTTGTTCAGCTCGAAGAATCTGAATAACAAAACTGGCGCCGTGGTTGAACAGCAACCGGCTGCCAGCTCCAATTCCAATCAGCTGAAATCATATTCCCGGACATTCATCGTTTCACCTCCCAGATTCTCCAGTCGCCCTGGCTGGCGGGCCGCAAAAATTTCGAACCTGTGTCGTTCGCCTCGCTTGATGAACTTCGTCAACTTGAATTCCCGAAATCCCATCCAATTCAGGATCAACAGAATGGCTTTTGGTCCGTTGGGAAACCAGGCCATTTCGGAAATACCCGACATGACATAACTCGAACTGGAGCGACGCCGAGGCGTCAATCCACCGGCGTTTTCCGGATCGTACATGGCGGCGGTATTCACCACGATCACATCGGTCGTTATTTCCGCTGCCAATTTCAGTCCATGAATCGGATCCGGCAAATGATAAAAAATTCCGCTGAAGAAGGTGTAATCAAACGGTTCCAGATTTTTCTTCGGCAAATCGTAGAGATCAAGTACCTCAAAATCAACTCGATCCGTCGGCGCAATCGTCCGGTGCTGTTTAATAAAATTGGCCTGTCGAATCCAATGCTCGCGGATATCAAAACCGTAGGCATATTCGGCATCGGCTTCGCGGGCTAGAAAACAGTAGACGCCGGCATTGCAGGCACAATCCAGAAAACGTTTGCCTTTCAGTCCGTCCGGGTAAACGCCACGCAGTCGTTTGAAGAATTTCTCGCGCGGCTCGATCAAGGATACACCGTCATTATCAGCACG
>JBGSXT010000875.1:0-2053 GCA_041751295.1 Mariniblastus sp. | reverse complement strand
GACGCCCGTCAAGTTTGGCATCTCGTTCACCAGCAAGTTTCTGAATCAGGCCAATGCACTGGTCAATGTCTACGGCGACGGCACGGTGCAGGTTTCAACGGGTGGAACCGAGATGGGACAGGGGCTCAATACCAAGATTCGACAACTGGTCGCTGATGAACTTGGTGTCCGGTATACGGACGTGATCGTAATGCCGACTTCGACCGAAAAAAACAACAATACGTCGCCGACGGCCGCGTCCGCCGGGACCGACTTGAACGGTGCCGCCGCCGTTGACGCCTGCTGGAGAATCCGAACCCGACTGGCTAAGTTTGCTGCCAGTCGATTTGCGAATACCGCGGATGGATTGGTTGCTTCCCCGCAACATGTCGTATTCAAGGACGGGCAGGTTTTCGACTCGCGAATTGGTGGTGCTGGAATCCCGTTTGGCGAACTGACCGCTGCCGCCCGCCGCGAACGGATCGACCTTGGAGCTCGAGGTTTCTACAAAACACCTGGCGTCGACTTCAATCGGGAAACGGGTAAGGGGAACCCGTTCCTGTATTTCACTCAGGGGGCAGCCGTCGCCGAAGTCCTGATCGATCGTTTTACGGGGGAACTTTCTGTGCCGCGTGTCGATTTGTTGATCGATATCGGGAAGTCCATCAATCCGGGCGTCGACATGGGTCAGATCACAGGCGGATTCATTCAGGGCATGGGCTGGGTCACGGCCGAGTGTCTGGTTTACGATTCGATGGGCAACCTGCTGTCTCATTCACCGACGACCTATAAGATTCCCGCGACCACGGATGTGCCAGAAATTTTCAATTGCGCGCTGTTTGACAACGACGACAACATCCACAACATCCGTCGCAGCAAAGCGGTCGGCGAACCTCCGCTATTACTGGCCGTCGCCGTCTGGGCCGCCGTCAAACACGCCCTGCATTGCGTCGGTTCCGACGTCGATCCCCAATTTCGATTACCTGCCACCGGCGAAGAAATTCTCCGCTGCCTTTCGCCGATCGCAATAAATGTTCCAAGATGTTCAAACGCGGCTAGTGCCAAAGCGGCTAATCCTAAACTCGAATCTTGACGAAGCAATCGACATCCGACGTGATCGCGAGGTCATTTATGGGTCGTTTCGAAAGGAATAGCCGAGTAGAATGCAAAGCATGCCTGCATACCGCCAGTTTGTTTGGCGGAGAATCGATCCCCATCCGCTTGAAGAGGCTTTAGCCCAATGACGCCACTTGATCCACAGCTCTTATTTCCATTTTTAGAGAATGATCCCGTTTTCCAACGTTCGCAACTGGCAAAACAGATTAGCGCGCAGCTTTTAGCAGACCTGCGCCAGAAATTGGGCGAGGATGTCAGTGAAACCGTGCGGCAGGAATTGCGGGAACTGCTGCCAAAAGTCATGGTTGAATCGTTGACCCCGGAGATTCACAAATTCGTACAGCAGTCGTTTAGGCAAGAGATCCGCGCGCTGTTCAAGGATATAGGCGAACAGCCCGATCCTGCCGATTGGTGGAAATTCGACGGAGGTCATGACGTCGATTGACTGAATTACACCCTGGCCCGCAGCGGGTAGGCAGTTCGTGGATTCATTTCCGCAAAATTCATTGGATCCTTGATTCGGTTAATCCATGATCTTTCGTTTCATGAAGTGACTGGAAAACAGAACCGACATGACCGAAAACACTTTTATCCAGGCCCTGGCGGAACTGGCGCAATCCGGAACGCCGTTTGTTCATGTCACTTTGGTTCAAACGACAGGCAGCGCGCCCCAGGACGCGGGTTCCAAAATGCTGGTCGATCTGACCGTCAGAGTTTATGGAACGGTTGGCGGGGGCAAAGTGGAAGCGCGGTCGGTTGAACAGGCTCAAGCAATGATCGCGGATTCGAAACTGGCCGGGAACATCCTCATCGAATGGAACCTGCAACGCGATATCGGGATGACTTGTGGAGGTTGGGTCAAGCTGTTTTTCGAAGTCTACAACCGCTGCAACTGGCGGATCATCGTTTTTGGAGCCGGGCACGTTTCCCAGGCGTTGATTCGCTGTTTGCTGACACT
>JBGSXT010000874.1:0-11020 GCA_041751295.1 Mariniblastus sp. | reverse complement strand
CTTGAAGTCGGCTTTCAAATTGAGGAAGATCAGGCTGGCCAATCCCGAATTTGTAGAGAGGATGCTCTTGCTGGCCAATCTCGAGATTTACGTCCAAGTTGGCAACTGCAGACCCATAAAAATATTTCCTGATCCGGGTTGGCTTGTCCGGTTATTGAGTCCCCAGATTCGTCGCTGGTGTCCAGCTTGATCGGAATCGTGTGCTACGGCGATCCGAAAATTCCCATTACTGCATTGATTGATTGTCGTTCAATATCTTTTTTGAAAAGCCGATTTGATGACGAGCGACCGACTATCGAAAAAGATTTTACTTACTGGTGCGACAGGTTACGTTGGCGGGCGGTTGCTTCCTCAGCTGGAAGAACGTGGACTTCCCGTGCGATGCATAACACGTCAACCGGAGCGATTACGCGGTGTGGCAGCTCCAGAAACCGAAGTCGTTGCCGCAGATGTTCTCGACGAGGCATCGCTGGTGGCAGCCCTCGAAAATGTCGAAACCGCTTATTATCTGATCCATTCAATGGGAACAGGTGATGACTTTGAGCAGACCGATAGGCGAGCGGCGATCCATTTTGCCAATGCCTGTACCCGACATGGCGTCAAACGCATCATCTATCTGGGAGGCCTTGGAAATCCCGATCATAAACTTTCCAAACACCTGAGAAGTCGACAGGAAATCGGCAATATCCTGCGCACATCTTCATCGAACGTCATCGAGTTTCGAGCGTCCATCATAATCGGTTCGGGCAGTCTTTCGTTCGAAATGATTCGCGCGTTGGTCGAACGGCTGCCAGTCATGATATGTCCGAAATGGGTTCGTGTACTAGCACAGCCGATTTCGATTGAAGATGTTCTGTCGTATCTGATTGCGGCGGTGGAACGACCCATTGATGAAACAATCGTGTTCGAAATCGGAGGGCCAGATCAGCTTTCGTATGGCGAGATCATGAATCGATATGCCGCGCAACGCGGACTGACGCGGTGGATGATTCCGGTTCCGCTATTGACTCCGTATTTATCAAGTCTCTGGCTAGGCTTGGTCACGCCCATCTATTCACGGGTTGGTCGCAAATTAGTTGACAGCCTGAGAAATCCAACCTTGGTCTCGAACAATTTGGCGAACCGGTATTTTTCCGTACGACCTCGATCGACAGACTTGGCGATCGCTCGTGCGCTGATTAATGAAGACTGCACATTTGCTGAAACGCGGTGGTCGGATGCCTTTTCCGCCGGTGGCGAGCAGAAAAGCTGGGGGGGAGTCCGGTTTGGATCAAGATTGGTCGATTCCAGGACTCGACAAGTCTCCGCCGGGATACAGCAAACGTTTGATCCCATTCGTCGGCTGGGAGGAGAAACGGGCTGGTACTACGGAAATTGGCTTTGGAAAGTTCGTGGCTTTATCGACCTATTGATCGGCGGCGTCGGCGTTCGGCGCGGTCGCCGAAATCCGAATCAGCTGCGCGTCGGTGACGCATTGGACTTCTGGCGAGTCGAAAAATTCGAAGACCACAAACTGCTGCGACTGGTGGCAGAAATGAAAGTCCCTGGCAGGGCATGGTTGGAATTTGAGGTCACGCACGAGGATGGGATCAGTACCGTTCGGCAAACAGCGATATTCGATCCGATTGGATTGTTTGGTTTGGCCTACTGGTACGCTCTTTATCCTCTGCATCAACTCGTTTTCGCAGGTATGCTGCGTAACATCTGTCGAGCAATTGGAAAGCAATCTGCATCTGGTATCGACAGTAAACACAGATCGCAAACGCAGCCGGAAAATAATGTCGAACCCAAAGTATCAATTAAACATCAATGACCTGTTGGTCGGATGCGATTTGCAATTGGGGGCAGATGTGTTTTGTTTTTTTCAGATCGATCAAGTCACCGGCTTCGTCCTGTGGATTGATGTGAACCAGGTAGACATTCTTCGCGCGTGATTTCCTGGCAACTTGGGCGACGGGCGTCTGACAGCTGTGCCCAGTCAGTTCCCCTTTTTCTTCCTCGCCATCAGGAAAGTAGCATTCGTGAACCAGTGTATCGACTCCCTCAATCGCCGCAACATAATCGGCTTCGTCGTGCGCCACGGTATCGGTGATGTACGCGAAACTGCGATCGGGCCAATCGATGCGAAAACCGAAACTGCCCCCCGGATGAATCAGCGGAATGGTTGTCAGCGTGGAGCCATCGGCAAGTGTGATCGTCGAATCGTCGAAAGGAATGATCTCGAATTCAGGCTGGACGGGAAACAGATCGCGTTGAAACAGATGGCGGGTCACGGATTCCACTTTTTCCTCCGCCAAGTGTACTTTGACAGCCACTTCCCGGTCCTGAACGATATCGAACAGAAACGTCAGTCCAACACAGTGGTCCAGATGGGTATGCGAGAGAAAAATGTGCAGCTCATCAGTTTCGATCAGATCACGGGCGCGGAAAATTCCGGTTCCAGCGTCGAAAATCACTCCAATTTCCGGCAGCATCAAGCAGGCCGTTTGCCGCGTGTTATTGGCGTGATAACCGGTCGTACCCAGAAAATGCAACTTCACAATACGATCGAAATGAAGGGTGTGGAAAAGCAATTATTCTAGGTGCCGACTGGCATCCGTGAAACGTGAATCAGTCCATTTGACTTGGGAAATCCGGAAAAACCGACCCTTCACGTTTACTCTGTTGCCCGAACAGATGATCCGTCGGATGATCGCTCGCAAAACAGGTCTGTGAACGACCCATGATCATTTCTGCCCGTCGCCGCCAAGCAGTTCCTTCAATCCGCTCTGCAGCTTGTCCTGAACCTTGTTGTTGACTTTATCCTGGAACTGTTTCAATTCATCCCCAACCGCCGAGCCGACTTTTTCTTTAACCTTGTCGACCTCTTTGGAAACGGATTCGTCGATCAAACCGCGCGCCGAATCCCGCAATAATTGTTGCGTCAATTGGGTGACTACGCGGGGGTCAATCGTGGGCTTGCTCAATGTGCCGGAAATCGGGATCGAGATCGATTTGCCACTGAGATGGGAAAGGATTTTGTCGTCGTTGATCCAGGCGTTCAAGATTGGAATTTCGGCGACCATGTTCAGGGTTTGATCAAAGCCAACGCTGCCGCGAGTGCGAATGGTCAAGTCGCCGTATCCCATCTCGAAACCATCGTGGTGAACGCGACCTCGATCCACAACAATCGGCAAGCTTTGTGGCTTGAGTTGCAGCCAAGTCGATTTTTCCTGCAGCGATGCACTAGCCGGTTTTAGAATCGTCCTGATTTGATCAATCAACGGCAACAGTTGTTGTGCCAACGGTCCCGGACCGACGGTCAGCTCGTGAACATGGATCGTCCCGCGTGCCGACGCGGTTGCGGGATCAAAGATCGGAACGCTGGACCCAGTCACTTCGATCGATACCTGTCCGGAAGCACTTGTCGCGTCGGCCAGTAACGGTGCCGCATACTTTAACCATGTGCGACTGTCGGATTCGGTAATCTGCCAATGATCCAATAGCGTTCCCTGCCCGGTTTTTAGGAGCAGTTCGGCTTGCCGCAAATCCAACACAGGCTGTAGACCCATTAATTGATCGACAATGCCCTGTTTTCCAGTGGACGATAAATGGACCAGTGATTGATTTAAACGAACATCGACCTGACTTTTCCCCAATGGCATTTTATAAACGGTGGCCTGTTTCCAGACGATCGAGGCGGCTGCGGCCATTTGCGGCGACAACCACGTTGTCGTAGTCGAGGACGCGTCCGGATCGAAGACCGGCCCCTTGATTTCGAACGGTTGCCAGCCATTTCCTTCGAAAGTGATGGAATCGCCCGACAGGTCGCGCATCAACTGATTGATGTTCTCCCATTTCACGTTCCAGCGCCCGGACAAATCAGCGCTCATGGTTTGGGCTAAATCGTTGATCGAGCCGCGCCCTTCAACATCGGCCAGTTTTGAATTCAGATTCAAACCACGCAGCTGAACGGCATTGAAATCATCGCTCAAATAGATGCTGGAGGAAAAAGTTACAGTCGGTTCCCGCCAAGACTCCGAATAGGACTGGCGGCTGGAAACCGACTGAACGCCGGTTAGGGGTCGCGTTTCGGAATCAGGTTGCACAAAAATCAGGTCGCTGATCTCGATCTTCAAATCGCCGCCAAACATTCCAGGCTCAGACGAGAATTTCATCGCGCCGACAGCTGAACCATCCCAGCGAACCGTATCGCCTGGCAATGAATAGCCATACCAGTTAGAAGCCCGATTGACATTCGCCCGGAAGACAACCTCGCCGTCAGCCAGGATGTTTGTGCGAGGATCAAATTTCAGCTGTTCGGTACTCGCCGCAATCGTGGAACTGGAAATGGTCGCTTTGGTGAACTGCACCGAGCTGTCCTCATAGACATACTTGACGCTCATTTTTCCATCCATGGTAGGTTCACGAATGCCGAGCCCGAACCCATTGAAAACGAAATCGGTGGCTTCCATGCGAAGCTGATTGAGGCGGCAGGACTTCGGATTGAGAGTCAGCATGAATTGGCTGGCAAGACTGCCATCGGCAAAGAATTCCGGAATACTCGCGAAATTTCTGGCATGTGAGATCCATTTCGCTATCGACCCCGTGACCTCGCATTGAAATTGAAATTTACGCGCGGCATACAGATTATCAATTCGCTCGTGAAGCACTCCAAATGCATTCTCGTTGCCGACAGCAACATCAATTCGGGCCGCATCGATCGCCATGGCTCCACTGTTTGATACGACGGCATCGCCAGTAATGGCCAAATCCAACTGGTTTGCTTCCCACAACTTGTATCCCGGGTATTGGAGGGCAGGGTTCTCCAACTTGAATTGCCCGTTGAAACGGATCGAATTCGTGTCTGCTGATGCCGATACCGAAGTTGTCGATTCAACGGCAGTTCGCCAGCCGAGGTTTCCCTGCATCTTACCAGCCAACTGCAATCCGCCCAAATCGAGCACTTGCTTGAGTTGGCTGACGGTGCGGTTCAGATCACCGGAAATTTGTAGCTGACCCTGATCCATCCCGGCCTGCCCGGACGCTGTCAGAAACTCGCTTTGCAGTTGAATGTTTTCCAGCCGCACGCGTCCACCCTGTCGTTGGGCAACTGCGACAAATCGAACCGGACGCTGCCATTGAACCGATTGGCCGTTGACTGCAAAATTCATATTGGCGGCGTCGGCATTGACAACCAATCGTGGCGTGCCATTTTCGTCGCGCGTACTAGCCTGAATCTGAACAACACCCGAATTCAACCGAACCTGATCCCGCAGCCGGGTGGTTTCCGGCAACATGTTGGCTATCTTTGCGATGTCCACAGTACTGTCGAGCTGAAATCCAGTTTGCGGAATTTCGCCTCCATCTGCAAGTTGTGACAGTTGTTCCAAATCGAATTGTCCGTTGGCATGGATTCGAGCGAATTCGGATTCCAGCTTGAAACCGTTGGCTGTGATTTTGCCTGGAGCGAGCTGCACATCGCCGTTGGCAGTCAGCTCCATCGCCGAGAATTGGTCAGAACCAATCCAATCCGATGCAACCAACGCGAGCTGCCGGCCGTGAAGTGCATCGATGTTCAACGTCGCCGCCGACTCCCGGCAATTGACCGTCAGACTGAAGTTTCCTGCAATGTGACCGGCGCAATTGGTCGGTCCAAGGAATCGAGTCAAAATTGGAGCCAGTACCTCAACCGGAAAATCCTGAAACTGAACCTCAGCCTGGATCGAATTGCCGACCAATTCACTCTGGCCAGAATCCACCGCCAGCGCGATTGCGATCTGACCGTTCGTGTTGTCGGCGGACAGTCCTCGGCAGTTCAGATTGACTGACAGCGGCGCCTCGTCCGACATCGTTTGAATCGAACACTCGATATTGTCGAGGATGTGCTGTTGGTCAATTGATTCTGATCGCAAGCGGGCTACTCCGTTGCTGATCTTCAAATTGATAACAGGAATGAGCTGGGCGGAATCCGTCGCGGGCGGTGACAGGTACGCAGCGAATGCGTCTTCCAGATTGCTGCCCCCGTTTCGAACTTTCAAATCTATCGCTAGCCGATCTATTTCGATCGTGCCGTAGTCGCTGGAAAACAACATCCCAGCCAGAGTTTGAGAGGTACGAATGGAGCCGATGGTCAAAACGTCATTGCCTTCATTATCGCGCAACGTAACGTGCTGCATCTGAATGGAAGAAAACCAGCCGGCCGAAACCTTGGACACCTGAGCCGATCCTTTGAAGTCCGCTAATACATAATCGATCGCAGTCTGTTTTAGCGGCGTGTTGACCAAAATGGCCGGCAGAAAGTAGACGAGAAAACCGAATCCGACCAAACTGCCGAAGAGAATCCTGAATTTTCCGCGGCGCGCGCGGTTCGACAAATCGGTTCTCGCCGGCGATTTTCTGTTTGGAAACAATTCCTGATTTTGGATTGAACCGGATTCGGACATTGGCATTCCTGACTCTGATTTAGGGGGCAGGAATACTAGAAGATTTTCACGCAGCGCGTACAGACTGATCGTCAATCACGTAAGTCGTCGAATCGGGCTTGATTGGATCATTTCGCAGCTAGCAATTCGTGGAACAATTTCAGGCGAATCGCTGAAGCATTAAATCAAAAAGGGCTGATCGAAAAACGACCAGCCCCCGATATGTTTTCACTCCGACTGGCGGAATGATTATCTACAACGGAAATAATTTAGTTTTCAGCAACTGACCAATCTTTCAGGTCCTTGTTGTCAGCATGTGCCGCCAGACTGGAATTGAGGTCCAAGCCTTTTTTGGCTTTGAACGAAACGATTTTTTTAGTTGGATTGGTCTCGATCGAATCTTCTTCAATTCCATCAACGCTGACGAGCGCATCGCGAACGGATTTTGCGCACATCGAACAATGCATGTTCGGCACTTTCAACGAAACCATTTGGAAATCGCTGCTGGTTGCTGTCGAAGCATTTTCAGGTTTGTCAGTCGAGCCATCTTTCGGCGTTGTCGTGCCAGCTGGCGCGGCCGGTTTGTCCATTTTTTTGACGGTTTCGCTGCAACCAGCGAAAATCAGGCCAGCGAACGCCAGCAGGCCGATAGCAAGAAACTTTTGTCCCAATTTCATAACATCTCCAAGTAAATAAAGTTTGGTTACAACCAAGTAACACCAAATCAAAATATAGCGGAATTCGGTCAAAATTCTGCATACCATCTGTCCGCTGTTGGAATATTTCGATTTTCATTACCCAATTTTGGGGAAAAAAACGGTTCTTTGCCAAAAATCCCCCTGTCAAACTCGCCATCTCGCCTATTTTCGCATGTTTTTCAGTTTGTTGCCCGTTTTCGTAACAGTTTGGTTTGAAAACTCTATACTGCGATATTCTCAATCGGGACGACACAAGAGATCTAAAAAAATGAAAATGAATCTGTTGACTTTGACCGGTGTTCTAATGGTGTTGTTCGCCAGCGCAAATCTGATTGCCCAATCCGCCGGGCAAACGACGCCGGGCAAAGATTCAAAGGAGACAACTGGATTGAATTTCAACATGAAAACGCTCGACGGCGACGATGTTTCGTTGTCCGATAAATACGCCGACAAAGTCCTGTTGATTGTGAATACGGCCAGCAAATGCGGCATGACACCTCAATACGAACAACTCCAAGCCTTACACGAAAAATACTCAGACCGAGGATTGGCAATTCTCGGTTTTCCTTGCAACCAGTTCGGCGGACAGGAACCAGGAACCGCCGATGAAATCCAGGCGTTTTGTCAAAAAAACTACGGTGTCGAGTTCGATCTGTTTTCGAAGATTGATGTCAATGGGGATGCACAATGTGAGCTCTACAAGTACCTTACATCGCTTGAACTTGAACCGGTTAGCGAAGGGAAAATCTCATGGAATTTCGAAAAATTCCTGATTGATCGCAACGGCAAACCGGTGGCCCGTTTCGGACCACGCACGAAGCCGGACAGCAAGCAAGTGGTCGAACAGATCGAGAAATTGTTGGGAAAAAAATAGCGAATTCAATTCGATCGGACTCTTTTCCGGCGGTCAGACTGCCGGCTGTTGCTGTGTCAAACAGTGGAAAGATCCGAGACCGACATTCAAATGGGTGGAAGGCAAACCGAACACGGAACGCTCGGGAAACATTCGAGCAAGGATTTCAACGGCACTGCGATCCTGCGGACGGTCAAATTGCGGAACGATCACCGACTGGTTGGTAATGTAAAAATTGCAATAGCTGGCGGGTAATCGCACACCATTAAATTCCACCGGATCGGGCAATAGTAACGGGACCAGTTCATAGTCGAGCTTAAGCCTTTTCAGGCCAGCCATCAAATCATCACGGTTTAGCTCGAGTGCCGAATATTGGGAATCGTTGCGGTCGTTCGTCCAGGCATACAGGATTTTGCCGGGAACGAAACGGGCCAGCTGATCAATGTGTCCATCCGTGTCATCGCCAATCAAAGCGTCCCCTGTCAGCCAAATGATGTCTTTTGCGCCGAGGCAGCCCTTCAACTCGCGCTCAATGGAATCCAGCGATTGTAATTCGTTCCGGTGGGGGTCGAGTCCACAGGATTTTGTACACAGCAACAGACCCCTGTCATCGATTTCAATCGCTCCCCCTTCCAGACACAAAATCGATTCAAATCGTTGGACTGGCGACTCGCCTTGAAAATGCGGCGGCATGGAATTGACGATTCGCACGACAACCTGTTGATCGTGTTCGAACGGTGGATACTTGCCGCCCCAGGCATTGTATTTCCAATCGATCGCCAGCAGTTGCTTGTCGGATTTGACGAATGTCGGTCCGTAGTCTCGAATCCAGGCGTCATTGGTCGGAATATTTTGGAACCAGATTGGCAACCCGAGCATATCGAGCTGCTTGAATTGTTGGGTCAGTTCGTCAGACTGCTGATCATTGCTTAGATTGATCACGACCGGTTCAACGGACGCAATCGCGCGAATCAGTTGCAGGAACTCAAATTGTGCGTCCGCCAAATTGGCTGGCCAAGTGTCGCTGTTGTGTGGCCAGGAAAGCCACGTCCCGGCATGGAGATGCCATTCGGCTGGCATGACAAAGCCCGTAGAAGCGGGCAGCCATCTGTCGGTTTCACTATCGCGCATCAATAAACCGTTTCAGCAGGCCATCGTAGGCATCGATTCGCCGATCTCGAAGAAACGGCCAATGGTTTCGAGCGGTTTCGATGCGACTCAAGTCGCATTCGCAGATAACTGTTGATTCGGAGTCGGAAGGCGCTTTCGCCAGGATATTTCCATAGGGATCCGCGATGAATGATTGACCCCAGAATTCGATCTGATCCTCTAAACCAACCCGATTGGGAGCCACCACGAACACTCCATTGGTAATAGCATGCGATTGCATGACCGTTTGCCAGCTTCGCTGTTGGCTGTCACCAAATTCCGATTTCTCGCCGATCAGCCAGCCGATCGCTGTCGGATAGACGATGATTTCAGCCCCGGACAGGGCAGTTAAACGGGCGGCCTCGGGAAACCATTGATCCCAGCAAATACAGACTCCGACTCTGGCCTTCGCCGTATCGAACGCCTGAAATCCCAAATCTCCGGGCGTGAAATAGAATTTTTCGTAGTAGCAGGGATCGTCGGGAATATGCATCTTGCGATAAATTCCGGCAATCGATCCATCTGAGTCCAGGACGATGGCCGAGTTGTGATAGATTCCGGCTGCCCGTCGCTCAAATACCGAAGCGACGATCACAATTCCGAGCTGTGCAGCCAACGCCCCCAATTCGTCAGAAATCGGACCCGGTATTGGTTCGGCATGTGCAAAATGGTCGTGGCATTCGCTTTGGCAGAAATAACGGCTGGAATACAATTCCTGCAAACAAACGATTTCGGCGCCGTCGCTTGCTGCCTGACGGATTTTTTCCATTGCCCGAGTCCGATTTTCCAGTCGGTCTGGACTGCATTGTTGCTGAATGGCCGCGACTTTGACGCTTTTGTTATTGGAGCTGTGCATCGGCTTGTTGTAATATAAACTGTGGGTCTTGAAAGAGTCCAAGAGTCCAAATCGAGCCAATCCAATTTAATTCAATTTACAATGCCATAGCAGACCAACAAGGTCTGCTGAAACGCTCTTACCAGAAAAACACCTGATGTTGAAGAAACCCGCGGCCGGACTATTTATTGCCGGCACAGACACCGAAGTGGGCAAAACCTATGTCGCCGCGTTGATCGTTCGATCACTGGTCGCGGCCGGGCACAGAGTGGGAGTATACAAACCAGCCGCGAGCGATTGTGTTTACGACGGAAATCAGATGATTGCCGAGGACGCGCTATTTCTCTGGGACGCAGCCGGTCGACCATTGAATTCCGACGCTGTTTGTCCTCAAAGGTTTCGGGCTCCCCTGTCCCCGCACTTGTCGGCCAGATCCGAGGGCAAACAGATCGATCCGGAATTGTTGCGATCGGGGATTTCAGTTTGGGCGGATCATTGTGACATTGTTGTTGTTGAAGGCTCCGGTGGGCTGATGTCGCCAGTATCGGAAGACGAATTCACGGCTGATCTTGCTTACGATTTCGGCTATCCGTTGGTACTGGTTACCGCCAACGTTCTGGGCGCGATCAACCAGACGTTGCAGGCGCTGATTACCGCATCCTGTTTTCGCGATGGTCTGGACGTTGCAGGAATTGTACTGAACGATGCCCAGATGTTTGAAAGTGACATCAGCATTGACAGCAACCAGGATGAAATCGCGAGGCGGACGGAGATTCCGATTTTGAGTCGCGTTCGCTACGAGCAGACCGAGATCACCGAACCGATCGATTGGTTTGCATTGTCACATTCCCAACCGGTTTAGCCAGTTCCCGGCTTGTGCTGTCGCATGAATACGGGATGAGTGCGCGACACTTACAACCTTGATCAGGACGCGAACTTTGGCGTTTATCAATTATCTGACTGCCGAAAACATTCCGACGGAAGATCGAATCTCGGACGACGACAATATTCTGCGGATTCATTCTGTGCATTCGCGGCTGATGCGGCTGCATTACGAATTGTACGTTGAAACGATGCATCG
>JBGSXT010000873.1:0-2042 GCA_041751295.1 Mariniblastus sp. | reverse complement strand
TTGGGTCGCAACCAGGCCGACGGCACCCACGAAATGGTTTTCCGGCGCGGTCCAGTCTTTGCCAATCTGGTCCTGGCAGACGAAATCAATCGCGCGGCACCGAAAACGCAGTCCGCATTGTTGGAGTCAATGGCCGAGCGTCACGTGACGGTTGGTGGCCAGACCTATAACCTCGACGAACCGTTCTTCGTCGTCGCCACACAGAATCCAATCGAACAAGAAGGAACCTACCCGTTGCCGGAAGCGCAACTCGACCGGTTCATGATGGAAATCCGTGTGGGTTATCCGACACCGCAGGAGGAACGGCAAATCGTGCTCAACACGTCCGGCGGTGATCCGCCTCTGCCTCCTGCGGCATTTACCCGCGAAGACTACTTGGGGCTGAAACGACTGGTCAGCGCCGTTCCGGTTTCCGACAGTGTGGTTGATTACGCCGTCGCAATCTCGGGAGCAACGCGCCCCGACGATTCCCGGGCCATCGAAATGGTCCGCGACTATGTCAGCTTCGGTGTCGGGCCGCGTGGATCGCAAAACCTGGTCAAAGCCGCCAAGGCACGCGCTTTGCTGGAGGGCCGAACGACTCCCATCGTCGACGACATCCGCAAAGTCGCGACGCCCGTGTTGCGGCATCGCATCATTGCCAATCATCGCGCAATTGGTGACGGCGTTACGACCGACGCGATCGTGGAAAACCTGCTGAAAGAGATTCGTGTATGACTGAGTCCGTGCGAACCAGCCGTTTCTTGGAGCTCCGCGCACTGGCATCGATCCAACACATGCGATTTTCCACACGGCACCGAATCGAAGGGACGCGCAGCGGTCGCCACATCTCGCGGCAACTCGGCGGTGGCGGCGAGTTTGCCGACTTTCGCGAGTACACGCCGGGCGAGGATTTGCGGCGATTGGACTGGCGAGTCATGTCGCGGACCGGACGTGCCTACATCAAAGTCTTTCAGGATGAAACGAATTTGGTTTGCATGCCGGTGATCGATATCAGCGGTTCCATGCAGTTCTGCGGTCATCCCGATTCAGACGGCACGGGCAAAAAAGCGAGCGGCTCAAAACTGGAATACGCCCAATATTTTGTTACGGCTCTGAGCCATATTATCTGCTTTGGCCGCGATCAGGTTGGATTAGGGCTGGTCTCGGACAAATTGCTGGAATTTTTTCCGCCGGCCAGCACTTCAGATCATCTGACGCGCCTTCACGATGCAATCGAACGGCTCGTACCTTCCGGATCAACAGAGTTGGCCGGTTCCCTGGAGCAGTTGTTTCAGCGGGTGGGACGCCGAGGTGTGTTGTTGCTCGTCAGTGATTTTCTCGCCGATGATCTGGAAGCGGTCTTTGCCAGGATGAGACTGTTTCGACACCGTGGCTGGGACGTGGTTGCATTTCATCTGGTCCATCCCCAGGAAGAACGATTGCCAGCGGGAACGGCGTTTCGTTTTGAAGGACTGGAGTCCGACGGAGCCATCAATTGCTCGCCTGCCGAAATTCGCGAATTGTACGAACGGAATTTTGCGGCTCATTTGGCACTGGTTCGCAAACTGAGTCTTTCGGCCGGATGTGACTACCTGCTTGTTTCGACAGCCGTTCCTTACTTGCATACTCTCAACCGGTTTCTTGTGGACAGGACGGGATAATGGGTTTTCTGCATCCAGCCATGTTGGGAATCGCCGGCGCGGCAATCGCCCTGCCCCTGCTGATCCATTTTCTGACACGGCCGCGGCCCATTCGTTTTCCACTGTCGACCATCCGGTTTGTTCGCGAAGCGGTTTCCCAGAAAAAATCGCGGCATCGTTTGCGTGACTTTCTGGTTCTGTTGCTGCGGATGGTTGCCGTCGGATTGCTGGGTTGGGCGTTCGCCCGCCCCCTGTTTCAGGATCGTCCCTGGACCGATTCGGACGGTGCGTCGAGCCTGCGTCGAGTCGTCATTCTGGACACGAGCCAAAGCATGTCCGCCAGCCAATCGGGTATTGGCCGGTTCGAACTGGCTCGAGCCCGCGCGACGCAATTCCTGAAAGCCCGCACCGGCTTGGCGG
>JBGSXT010000872.1:0-5312 GCA_041751295.1 Mariniblastus sp. | reverse complement strand
AGCCAGCTACCGGGAGTTTGTGATGACGACGTTCGAAATCATCGGTTTGGTCGCGTCAGGCTTCGTTGTCATTGTGTTCGTGACGGTAGTAGTTCCCAAACTCGTCTACCACTTGATGAAGGGCCCGCTTGAGGCTCGGATCGCCGCCCACTACGGACCAAAAGAAATCCTCATGAAGGACTTGAAGGCGAACAGTTTCGGGCTGGAGTCTGCGGGCGTCTGGCAGGTCCGCGGCAACGGAGGGCTGATACTCACCAGGGAGTTCTTGCGCTTCTTCATGTTCCTGCCCAAGCGGGACTTTCGCGTACCCTTGGACGCGATCACGGAGCTGACGTTCACCAAAATCCACCTGGGAAAAGCTACGATGTACAATCTACTGAAGGTCCGGTTTACTATGGAAGGCAAGTCGGACTCGATCGCCTGGTATCTGACCGATCCGGCAGCGTGGAAGAACAGGATCGAAGAACTTAAGGCAGGAAGGGTAGAGTTCTGATTTGCGTGGGCCGGACGGCCAGCCGGTCGTATCGCGAATCCAGTACATCTGGTTTTTCGGTGCTTGAGTTGGCTCACGTTTTACAGGCGCGGTCCGCCTTTCCACACTGGCTCCTGACTTCGATTCCACCGCATATTGAGGGTATTCAGGTCGCAGTTAATATCTGCGGCTTGACTGTTTCGTTGGATGCAACGAGGTTTTTTTGCCAATCAACGCCGATCATGATGCAGTTGATTCCCGATCCAATACCCAACAACGCGACCTTATCATTGCATGCGAGAAAATCGGTTTCACCGGCAATCGCCAAAGTTACGGGCAGCGCGGCTGAGCCCGTGTTTCCCAGCCAGGCAAATGTCGGGAAATCGAACTGCGGATCGAGATGCAGCGATTCCAACATCAATTTGCGGTGGACGCTGCCGACTTGATGGCAGACTGATTTACAAATGTCGGTATTCTGCCAGCCGGTTTCGCGCAGGAATTCGATCATCGTGGCGACTCCTGTTTCCAGTCCTTTGGCCATTAACGTTTCTGAATCCGTATCCATCAACGGAGCCATTTCGCTGCCGGCCTGATCGTGATGGCTCTGGCACAGGTCGTTGTATTTTGTGTTGGCTGACACTGCTGCTGCGATCAGCCGATTGCCAGTCGAGGAAATGGAGCGGTGTGTCAACAAGATCGCACAACTTGCGCTGCCGATCGTCAACGAGGCAATTGCGGGCTTCACGGACTTTCGCGTCAGAGACGTATCACGGTTGAGTGCAGCGATCGTGGTTTCCACCAATTGCCGGCCTCCCTCCGTGCCGACGATCAGCGCCGCCGGAATCTGTTCCAACTCGATCATATTGGCCGCCTGAAGGATGCCATTCAGCAAACCCAGGCAGGCATTGGACACGTCGTACACCAAACAACACGGCGACAAATCCAGTTCATGATGCACCGTACAGGCCGTGGCCGGTTCGAGGAAATCGCGACAGACTGAACCGTGAATTAAACAGCCGATTTCGGAGCGGGCAATTCCGCTGGCCTCGAGCGCATAATTGCAACTGGAAATGCTTTGCACACTCGGTTTTTCACCAACCGGCCAAAAACGTCGCTCGCGAATTCCGGTCATCAACTCCAATCGTCCGGGCGGCAGCTTCAATCTTTCGTATAGCGGCTCCAGTCGCGTTTCGATTTGCTCCGATGTCCAAATTTCTGTCGGCAAAGTGTAACCGAGCGATTCGATGCAGACACTGGTATATTTCATGGAGTTTTATCACCCGTTAATTGCTCATGACGTGAACACAATCGCCGTTGACGAAGAACAAAATCCGTCAAATGATGTTGAGATAAACCGGACAAATGCAATTTGAACGCTAGCGTTTCAAGTGTGCTTGCACAATATATTGACCGATTCGACCGAATCCAAACTACTTGCAAAAAAAAACTTGCATTGACAAACGTTTGTCGGACAATCGGGCTTTTGGTCTCGAGGAGTATCGGGACAAAGGAATCGTGAAATCAGGAGGATCACCGGCGTGGCCAGGAATGCTGACGTCGCAGGCGGGTTATCAAGCTTAGACTTTTTAGCAATCAATTCAAGATCGAATTGGTATGAAAACCGGCCCGTTCAAACACGTTCGCATTGTGCGTTATCTTGCCTCGCTGGTGTTTCACCAATTTTGATGGGATCATCGAAGGAGATAGGGATGTTTGACAAACCTGTAATCGGAATTAATTCGGATTTTCGCAGTCCTCAAGGTAATCAACCGGCATTTTCCGTGGTACCCGCCGGCTATTTTGATTGTGTGACCCGATCGGGAGGTATTCCCGTGGTTATTCCGCCGCTGACATCCGACGACGATATCAACGCCGTGCTATGCCGAATTGATGGGCTGATCATGATCGGCGGAGCAGATCTGGATCCGCGTCGAGACGGTTACATGCGTCATCCGACGGTTCGTCCGATGGACCCGCGTCGGGAGGATTTTGATCGCAAGATCATGCAGATCGTAACCGAACGTCGAATTCCCGTGTTTGGCATTGGCGTGGGAATGCAATTGCTGAACGTGACGATGGGCGGCAATCTGTTTTATCACATCCCCGAAGACCTGCCGTCAGCAATTCCGCACAAAGATGCTCAGGATCCGGCGCACCGACACAGCCTGGAGGTCGAACGCGACAGCCTGATGGAACGCGTCTACGGTGACGGCGAAATCCGGGTCAGCAGTCGCCATCATATGGCCATCGACGAAGTCGCCGATGGTTTCCGGGTGACGGCACGATGCCCGGACGGAGTGATTGAAGCGATTGAAAGCGGGATTCCCGGATGGGTCGCGATTGGTACGCAATTCCACCCGGAAAACGACGCTGCGTCGGCACTCGATGTCCGTGTTTTTGAAGAATTCATCGAAGCCATTCGGGAAAGTGCTGGCATGGCGTTGCGAATCGCTGCCTAAGATTGTCGCGATTGGGGCCAACCGGCACCGTCGGGTTTGCGAAAACTGATCTTTACCGGACGATCCGGACGAAACTAAAAACGTGTTGGCCATTTATTGGCAACACGTTTTCTTTTTTTTGCCGGCCAAATAACGCATTGGACACTACCTGCCAGACTTGCCACAGCTGTGATCTTTCCATTTTCAAACAGGCACACATTCCGCGATCCTTTCGATCCGGCCCGTCAGATCGATCGTGAGGTTGCCGATCGGTCGCGTCGCTTGGCGATTGGATTGTCGCTTGAGGCCGATTGGCGAACCGTCAGCGGTGCGCTGATTGCGGTGGAGGGCAAAGGTAAATATCTGCACGTACTTCACGCGCATTCCTGTTGCCGAAAACTGCCGGAAACCGCTACAGGAATTCTGACAAAACTGGCCAGCAATTCCGAACCCTCGTGGTTGGATATTAAGGCGGTCCGGTCAGATATCGCCCAAGTTCAAATTGAACTGGTCGACGAATTGAAACGTCATGCGGGCAAGTATGTGGACCGGTTGTTGATTGTCGCGATCAGCGATCCGGGATTATGGATTGCGGATGGAGAACCGGTGGGGAGCTATTTTCCCATTTGTGATCCCAATCCGATTGCCGATGTCACCGGAATCTCGATCGTTGATTCGTTTCCGAATCGCGATATTGCCGCTGGCGGAACTGGCCGGCAACTACATCCCTTGCCAGTCTGGATTCTGTTGGCCGATCGCGCCCGGATACAGGCCAGCCAAAATCGAATTCTGTTTTCGATAAACGAGTCTGCGGATGCCTATTTTCTACCAGCTTCGGATGGACTGGATGTCGAAATCCCGAAAATCCGATTTGCATCGTGTTCTGGTTTAAGCCGGTTTCGTCAGATTTTGTCGAATTGCCAGCCAGACACAATCCCTCAAAGAATTCAACGCTTGAATGTAGATGGCAAATTCAATCCGGAAATTGCTGACGATCTGAATGTCGATGACTTGCTGCAAGTCGCAGCGGAAAGATCAATTTCGCTGTCGGACTGTGTCCGAACTCTGATCGTTCAAATGGTGAATATGATTTCCGACCAGATCATTGTTCAAATGGGCGACGCAGGTCCGAATCCGCAAGTCGTTGTCGATTGTGTGCCCGATTTGTTGGGTACATTTGTCAATCAGTTTCGGCGGCGCTGGCCCAACGCTCAAGGTCTCGGCAAATTCTTTGATGGATCTGAAGCAGGGCGTTTGAGCGCCATTCTGACAGGCATTCTCGGAGTGATGGGAATCGACCAATTGCCCGCCAACATCCCCTGGATTACGGGCGCGAACGCGCAGCGAACCCTCGGTCGCTTCACTCCCGGAGCACCATCCAATTGGCGGCAATTGCTGAAAGAAATGGCCGATTTCCAGCCTCCCGCCATGCGACTCAGGGATGCTGTTTAAGTGGACAAAACGTTACAAAGGCTGTGAATTAACGACGAACTCTCCAACTCGAATCAACTGCCTGCACCAAACATCGTTCAGGAATTGGGGGCGTGTTTGATTGTCAACAAGCCCGGCGGATTGCTGACTCAGGCTCCACCTGGCGTCGACAGTCTCGAATTGAGGATAAAACAGTTTCTGAAGGATCGAGATAATCTGCCTGGCAAGGTGTACCTTGGAGTGCCCCATCGATTGGACCGACCGGCGTCCGGAATCATGTTGTTCGCGAAAGATCTGCGGGCGACCAAACGGCTGGCCTGGCAATTTCAGAATCGAACGATCGAAAAGAAGTATTGGGCAGTGGTCGAGGGAGCCGTCGAAGGTGAATCAGGAACATGGGTGGATTGGATGCGCAAGTTGCCGGATGAGGCCAAATCGGAAATCGCAGTTGCGGATGTGCCGGACAGCAAGGAAGCGATCCTGAGTTTCAAGGTCGCCGGCCGTAATTCGACACAGACCTGGCTGGAGATTCAGCTGCATACCGGCAGAACCCATCAAATTCGATTGCAGGCTGCCTATCATGGCCATCCAATCATCGGCGATGAACTGTATGGATCAACGTTTCCTTTCGGATCGCAAACGAACGATGTTCGGAGTCGCTGGATCGCACTGCATGCCCGTGAAATTAGTTTCGAGCATCCGATGACCTTGGAAGTAATTCGACTGTCAACTGATTTGTGGAGTCCCTGGACGCAACTGAAATTCGATTTTCCGGAAAAATAAAAAAAGTGACGTCGATTAGCCTGTCGTCGATGATTGAGCCGCTTCTTTAATTTCGACGAGCGGCAGATAAAAATATTCCTGTCGGGCGAATTAGCAATTCGCCCGACAGTTAAACTGACACTTTCGTCCGGTACAACGCAGGGGCGAATTAGCAATTCGCCCTACAAGTTTTCATTCACGACCATGCG
>JBGSXT010000871.1:0-2705 GCA_041751295.1 Mariniblastus sp. | reverse complement strand
TCTGATTGGGCAGTGATCACGGTAAACGAGCGGGCGATGCCCCGGCAGGTCACGGGAACTCCGATAGCTGCCGGTCCGGCAATCGAACTGCTGACACCAGGAACGACATGGCATTCGATGTTGTGGCTGCGACAGAATTCCAGTTCTTCCATACCGCGCCCAAAGACAAACGGGTCGCCTCCCTTCAGGCGAACGACTTTCAATCCTGCTTCAGCCCTGCTAACCAGAGTCTGATTGATGCGATGTTGACTGATTCGATGGTGTTCAGGATATTTGCCGACGTCGATCAGCTCGGTATTCGGGCGGCATTCATCCAGTACTGAATTGCAGATCAAACGATCGTGGACGACGACATCCGCTGATCGTAGCAGTCGCATGCCCTTGACGGTCATTAATTCCGGATCGCCGGGACCAGCACCGACCAGATAGACTTCGCCACGACAACGGATCATGGGGCTGCCTCCGTTGCGAAAGTTCGCCGAACCGCCAAATCTCGCTGCTCATTGGCGGCGGTTTGTGCGAGTTCGATGCAAATGACTACCCATTGTTCGTAGATTCCGACCGGTGCGTCGAATAGCACCGTTGACGATTGGCCGCTGGAACTCGTGCGGCTTTCCAGCAGGGGAAATTGAAATTCGCTGCCAAACACCGCCCGTTCAATTTCCTTGAGGCCGAAAGCCAGAGGAATATCCAGCGTCACATGCGGTCCCAGTCCCATCAGGAATGGAATGATCAGCAGGTTTCCGTCGAGAAGCTTTCCGGCAACGTGTTCAATATCTGGATTCTGGTCAATGAAGGCAAATTCGATTTGTCGGTTTTCAAACGATTTCCTTAAATGCTGAACCAGATCGATGGTCGAACGACAGGAGTTTTTGTTCCGTCGCGTACCATGTCCAACCACAATGACCGTCGCCTCCATCGCTTCAGGGAAGCGACTGGTGATTGAATTGATTCGCGTACTGACCAAATGCGGGATAACCGGGTGCAGGCCGATCGGGTCAGTGAATCGGACGGTTTTTGCGGGGCAGACCATTGCTTTCGGAAAGACCACATCGGTGTAAAATCCGGCGCTGGCCATGAAGGGAATTACAACGACCTCGTCCTCGGCAATGTCATTGATGATCGTTCGAATATCGGGATGCCCATCGAGAAACGCCGCCGTCACCGTTGAAAAATCGGATTGCTGTTCGATCTGTCGGGCCAATTGAAACATTGGCTGGTTGATGCGTTCGTCTTTCGACGAGCCATGTGCAGCAAGAATCAATGCGGTTTCGGTGATCGAGCGGTTCGGCGAATTCATTGTTTACGATGTCGAAATCGGGTCTTCTAACAGGCACTGCGGCGGGACGTTTGGGAATCAAGCTGCACAAGCTGCATTTGAACGTGCGTTATGCAAGGCTCTTCTTTTCCAGTCAGCCGCTGTCGGCGTTCGGATTGACCGACGACCCGCTGGTAGAAATCGCCAAGTCCTTCGTGCGGCCGTCTCTGTTGGGCCCAACTCTGAACAAGCGGACGGAGGATATCGATGGTGTCTTCGATTTTGATGTCGGCGGCGTACAGATCGGCCATCCGATCACCAGCCAACCGGCCTCCGACAAACAGGTGATAGATTCCAGGGCGGCGTCCGACCAATGCGATATCAGCGGTGTACGGGCGCGCACAGCCGTTCGGGCAACCAGTCATGCGAAAAGTCAGCGGTTCATCTCGCAGCCCCACGGATTCGATTAAAGATTCCAATTTACGCACGAAGTCTGGTGCCGCTCGTTCCGATTCGGCGACGGCCATGCCGCAAGTCGGCAGGGCAGGGCAGGCCATCGAGTACCGAACGGCGGCTGAGAGCCGATCCACTGTTTCAATTCCGTATTCCCTGAGAATCTGTTCGATACGTCCGACCTGATGACTGGTCAAACCGGTGAAGATCAGACTTTGCTGGGCGGTCAAAGTGATGTCGCAGTTGGATTCCACTACGATGCGACGAATGGCCGTACGCAGCTGCATTTCGTCAGTGTCTACAATCCGACCGTTTTCGACGAATAGTCCATAGAACCAATGGGACTCGTTTTGACGATGTGGACCCAGCCAATCCTGATTCGCAATTCGTGGAAGCACACGCGCCGGTTGGACATTGAAATCGCAGCGCGCACGAAATTCATCCACGAACCAGTCCAATCCCCGGTCGTCGATCAGATACTTCAACCGGGCCTGCTTTCGATCGGATCGGTTGCCAAAATCACGGTAGATCGATGCAATCACGCGGATCGCCTCCACGCCATGTTCGGGCGCGATGTAAGCGATTTCATGGGCCAGTTGAGCAAACGTATTTTCTCGGCCGTGACTCATCCCCAACCCGCCGCCAGCCAGTACGTTGAATCCGATGACTTGATCATATTCGACAATTCCAATCAGTCCGGCGTCGTAGGAATAGATGTCGATCTGATTGTCTCCCATGACCGTAACACCGACTTTGTATTTTCTGGGCAGATACAGCTCGCCATAAAATGGTTCTTCAGCTTCGCTGGAAACCTGTCGTTCGCCATTAATCCAGATTTCGTGATAGGCATTGGTGGCTGGCCGCAGAGCGACAGCTATTTCATGAGCCGTTCGCCGGACTGTCTCGTAGGCTGCCGTTTCGAACGGAGGCGCGGACGCCATCACGTTGCGGCAGACATCGCCACAAGCCGCCAGCGTGGTCATGGCGGATTCAT
>JBGSXT010000870.1:0-7999 GCA_041751295.1 Mariniblastus sp. | reverse complement strand
GAGTTCGGCCATTTTGGCAGTGATTTCCTGCTGCAGTTCCTTCGAACGCGACTCAATGCGAGTCTGTTGTTCCTCGGTCAATTCCAGTTCTTTCGCCAGATGACTGGTCAGGGTTTTGGCGGTCCCCATGTGTTTTAATTTCATTTGACGAGCTACCTGATCGAGGCGCTGTTGCTGGTTGGGCAACAGGATGCTTTGAATCTGTTCCTGCTGTTGCTGTTTGAGTTCCTCGATCAGTTGACCCAACCCCGCACTTTGCACTGAACCATTGGAGTCGTCCTTGAGTTCATCTATCCTGGCCTTGATCTTTTCGCCGAATTCGCGGTTGATCTCTTTGATCTGTTTCATTTGTTCATCGACCAATTGCAAATCTTTTTGAACGCTGGGATTGTTCAGCATCGAAAACGAATCACCGGCAATTCCTGCGGAGAACTCGAAACTGCCACCGGAACTGTCGGCAAAAAACATGGGTCCGCCTTCCATATCGCCGGTGTTGAAAGCCATCACGCGAGTCGCTGCGCCCGAGCCATCCATTTCTTCGGTCGCACTGACAATGATTGCACTCTGTTCTTCCATCCCTTCTTCGTCTTGGGCGAACAATGCGCCGCTGCCGATCAACAGCAATACGATCAGACTCTGTAACTTGATTCGATAGGTCATCACAAATTCTCCTTTGGGCAAAAAATCAGGTTTCTTTAACGGGAATTCAGTTATTTGTCTTTTTCATCGTCCTTGTCACGGCCATCCGGCTTGGGAAACGATCGACGAAATTCTTCCTGCAGTCTGGTCAACTCTTCCATCCGCTCCTTGATCCGCTCATCAATCGCTTCCATTTTTTCGAGGATGTCCGCTGGCATCTGCTGTTCGGCATCGAAGATTAGCCCGGGTCCGAACTCTTCGACGCGCATTTCAAATTTGAATTCTCCATCACCCGCAGCTTCACCGGCCTGCGGCATGAGTTGACCGCGCAGCCGCGTTTTCCGTTCAATCGGTTTCACATCAATCCCGAGCTCTTTGCCCCGTCGAATCAATGTTAAAGTAACTGCCCGATCTTCGTTACCAGCCAACTGTACGGCATCAATCAAATTCTGCTCGTTGGACAACTCCGATTCATCGGCTCGCAGCAGAATATCGTGTATTTCAACACCAGCCTCGGCAGCTGGAGAGTCCTCAGCAGGTTCCGTGGAAACGACCAAACCGTTCCCTTCCGCCAAATCCAAATGGGTACGCAGCTCATCACTGACAGGATGGCAACTGAGCCCAATCATGTATTTGCCGGCCGTGTGGGGTGCGAAGAAAAAAGTCGCCGGCAACCCTTGCCGACCGTCCTGACCCTTAAAAAAGGGGCGGGTGTGAAGACCTCCCAATGCGTCGCCGACAACCTGCATTTCCAGCGTCCCACCCAGGCCATCTCCCAATTCGATCACCTGTTTCTTGCCGTCCGGGCCGACGATGATCGCCCTGCCACTGACTTTTTTTTGTTCCTCGCCATCTTGCATGACTGACTTGACCGATTTATTGACGATGATATTCCGGGCTCCCGTCACATCAATTTCGCGCCGCTCCCCGTTTTCATCGATAATGACAATTTTGCCATCGGCGACCTGGATATCCGCTCCCTCGTTTCCATCCGAGTCCTGCCAATTCAGCATTCTGGCCTTAACCTGGCGACCGTCCTGATCAACGATTTCAATCGCTTCATCATCCTGTTCCTGAATAATCGCGTTGCCGGCGACAGTCGCGATTCCGACCATCAAACAAGAAGCCAGAACTTCGTTGATAATTCTGAAACTCATAATCATGTTCCTTTGCAAAAAGTTTTGCGAGTTATTGGTGTGGTGAAAAAAGGTAGTTTCTGATTGGAATGACAAACTGCCGACCATCAACCAAACGGCCGGAAACATAACGAATGTCCTGTCGCACCTGGTAGCCCGAATCGCTAGCCTGCTCGCGAATCGAATCCGGTATTTTGGCATCCTGCAGCAATCGCAGGTCGTCAGTCTGTTTGGCCGCATACAGCGGAATCTCCGAATCCAGAAACTGGTTCCCTGTTTGATCCTGCAATTGCATATGGTAAACGGCGGGTTGCAAATCCAGTTTGTCCCCGTGACGATCCGCCTGGGCCAAATCAAATGGCGTAGTCTCGGCACTAATCGAATCATCATGCTGGTCGATATCAGTCATACCCACGGTACCGTCCGTAACGCTGTTCGAATCAAAGCTGCGGTGACCGAGCAAAAATCCGACTGACAACGCCAGCGCCACCGAAGCGGCTAATGACATCCACCAGGATCGCGGCAACCCGACGTCTGCGTTCGATTTGAATTTCGAATCGCGCGGTTGGATTACCGAAATGTCCTGCCTGGTACTTGAACGGTCGACAAATTCCGATTGCCAGATCCGATTCTCGACAAACGTCGTGGCGATTTCCCGCCAAGTTGCCGGTTCACGTTCGGCCAGCTGCAACAGTCGCCGCGTTTCCTCGAAATCAAGTTCACCGTCAACGAGTCGTTGCAGTTGAAGTGGTTCAATCAGATTCATTGTCGATCAAATTCCTGATTCAAAATATTCAGATTCGTCTGGTTTGTTCACGGAGCTCCAACTCTGGCGAGGATCAGCGAACGCAATCGGTTTCTGGCTTTCATCAATCGGTACTCGACGGTCTTGACTTTGATCCCCAGATGGTCGGCCAGCTGTTTGTAACTCCAATTTTCGGTGTACTTCAACATCAGGATTTCGCGATCCCGAACTCTCAATTCGCCAATCGCCAGGCGCATGATCTTCGACTGTTCATCGGACAGAAGCCAATCGAGGGGTTCATGCCCATCGCCGGCAACTTCCAGTCCGGCAGCGGGTTTGGCGTTCGACTTGCGCCCCTGTTGTCGATGAAAATTGATCGTCTGTCGAACAGCCAGCCGATACAGCCACGGCGCAACGCGAACCGGGTCGTCTGGCAATGCCCGTTGCCGCACGACAGCCAAGGCAATTTCCTGCATCAAATCGTCGACTTCGTGGCGGTTTCCAATTCGGCCGCGCAATACTCTTCGCAGCCACGGTTCGTGTTGCTCAAGTTCCGCAGTCCAATCGATTGTGCCCAAGCCAATCTCTGACATTGTTTCCGATTACCGGCTAAACGTCGCGTTATCATTAAGGCGAGCGGCAGATGAAAATATGCCTGTACGACGAATTGTTAATTGGTTCCTGTGCCGCATAGGACATATTAGCAATTCGTCCGACAGGTAAACTGACCCTTGCCGCTCGACTAAAGAGTCGTGTTGAGTTCAATTATCCCCAACAGAATAAACTGAAAAAAGATGTGTTTTTCCCGAATGTCTGCTAGTAAACCAAACAAAATGGTCATTTTTGCTTGCAAATCCGCCTGATTGCCAAAGAATGCTGGCAATGCCTTCAGAACGAATGAATGGATCATGAACCACGAAGATTCCGAACCCGAGCACGACGAATTCCGGCCAAAACCGATTACTCGGTTTTTAACGATTCCCGAAATATTTCACAGTGTTCAAAAAGATGCGCCGTTTGCAAATTGCCTTGCCTGTGGTGCCGATTTGCTGACTTCGAATCGCTACTATGTCATCGAAAAAGTATTTCGCGGAACCGAAGTCATCATCGAATTGGCCATGTGTCTGAATTGCCGTTCCGGGCAGAGTGATGAAGGAATGTCCGAAGCGTCCGCTGCGGCCGTAGAGAAATTTCTGACCGAACGGGTCGATTTCCAACGTCGCCTCGAGTTGATGTCGACCGTGAATGATTCCGATTCGATCGATCCCTGGCTGGAACGTTGTGTGCTTTCCGACAACCTCGGCCAGACGTTCCGCGAGTACCAGCTCATTGCGCTGTGCCGTGGTCCCCGATTGCAGCGCGATTTTTATCCGGCCTTGATCTCCGGCCCGGCAATCGAAGAGCTGTCGGATTTGTTGTCCGATGAAACCCGCGAATGGCTCGACGACTTTGTCGGCAACAACTTCGGCCTGCCATCCGAATTCTGTCAGCCGCCCAGTTTCACTCCCGTGTTGTTTTAGGTAGCTGTACAATTTTCAACTTGAAGGGTTGAACTGGCGAGGTTAACGGACATGAAATCGGGAGTTTCCTGCCGAATTGTATGTCGAATTGAAGGCCATTCAGACTTGACAGGTGCGGATAGAAATGGGCGAATTCAATGCGACGATTGCGGGTGGCACTTTCATAACCAAGCCGTCACAAAAGCGAGCGAATTTTTTCGATTCTAATGGAAAAATGGGCTAGTTTACTGCTATCAAAATCGCTTGACATCCAATAAAACAGTGCCACTGGCGATGATCTTTCTCGCCTCGTCGAGTTTTTCATATCATCCACTTCTCCCTACACACTGGAGGCATCGTTTATGTCAGTTAACATTATGGATTTGGTAAAAGGAGCTGTTCCAAAAGAAATGATGGGACAGCTGGGTGGAATGCTCGGCCAATCCGATCCGAAAAAGACTGCTTCGATTTTCGAAACTGCAGCCGGTTCCGTTCTGGGCGGGCTGATGAAAAAAGCGGCATCGCCGGGCGGAGCCAAGGAGATTCTTGGTGCAGTCAATGGCTTGGATGACCGTATTCTGGGCAATCTTGGCAGCATGCTGGGGGGTGGCAGCGCCGGCGAAAAGATGATGAAGTCGGGAGGCGGCATGTTGGACATGATTTTCGGCAGCGGCAACTCCGGAATTTTCAGTACCCTTGCCAAGCACCTTAATCTTGATCAGGCAATGGTTCAAAAACTGATGAAGCTGGCGGCACCGATTGTGATGGCCGTCATTGGCAAACAGATCAAGAGCAAGGGGATGGATGCCATGGGACTGACCAGTCTGCTCGGCGAACAGAAAAACGCCTTGAGTGGCCTGCTGCCGTCTTCACTCAGCAACTCACTTGGATTGGGCAACATTCTGGGCAGCGCGTCAAGTGCGATGAAGGATACAGGTGCAGCCGCCTCGCGTGCCGGACGCGCCGCGACACATCCGGCAGGAGACGCGGCTTCGAACGGCGGATCATTGCTGAAATTCCTGTTGCCACTGCTGTTGTTGGGAGCGGTGGCGTGGTTCGGATACCAATACCTGATCAAGCCCAATATGGAAAAAGCCGATGATGTCAAAAAACCGGCGACGGCTGCCACTTCCGATGCGGTCACGAGTGGACTTGAAAAAGTGGTGCCTGGCGATTTTGATATTGTTGCGCTGCAGAAGCAGTTTTCCGGAATCACCGATGGATTCAAAGATGTCACCGCCAATAATGCCGATGCACTGGCAACCAAGATCCAAGACCTGACTGGCTCAGTCGGCGGTATGGGATTGGACAAATTGTCGGGAACCGCAAAAACGGAAGCGTCCGGCACCATCAGAACGTTCATCGATTCCGTTAATAAAGCGGTCGACAGGATTTCGGACAGCGGAATTTCCGGAAAACTCAAACCCGTCGTGAAGTCATTGGTCGATAAGTTGAAAACGTATCAATAGCCAACCTCGCTTGCGACTTGTTGCTTTAAGGCAATGCCTCTTGTCTGCCAAGGGGCATTGTTTTGCGCGTTTCGTCGGATCGGATTTGATCGCGATGACCGCATTTGGCCATTGATTTTGCCGGTTGGGAGTCAAATAGACTTTTTTTCAGGCCGAATGGCCAATATCGGCAATTTCCGGTTGCAGCCAAGTCGCATCAACCCTCTGGCTCCGAAACCCGATGAAGCGGTACGACAGGAACAACGCCCAAAAACCGAGCGCGCAAAAATAGAAACCGTAGCCTTCGTGGATCGGATTGAAACCTTCGATCAAAATGTCGAGTCCGACCAATTGATGGATAACGTACTCAAACCGGTTTCTAAAAACTGATCGCCAGCCGAAACAAATGGAAAACCAGACCGCCCAAAACAGGATACCGAACAGGTTACATAACGTAAAATCTGAGCCGACACAAAGATGGAAAAACATCAGATAGACCACGAGCAAAATCAAACTGAGACATGCCCATCGCCCGTGTCCATGATGATTCATCATTCAGATTCCCGTTCGTTCGTTAATAAGATTCAAGTGATGTTTCAGATGAACCAGGTAATCTTCGACCAGGTAGCTCAATGAGACAGGCTCATTGGGCCATATCGTACATTTATTTCTCAATTTTCCATCCGGAATCCGGCGGATGACATGGGCCAAATGCAGGTTGTAGGATTTCCAGAGGTCGATCAAATTTTCCCAGGAACATTGCCGGTAAAACTGTGACTTGACCCAGAAATTCTGCTCGTACTTTGGAAACACCAGTGACTCCGACTCTTGGGCACGCACGAATCTTTGATGGTTGTTCGAAGCAGAATCGACCAGATGTCCAACCACTTCGATAATCGCCCACCGCTCGTCCGACGATTTGTCCCGGACTTGTGAATCATCTATCAACGCCAGCCGAGCAGCAAAAAATTCGACAATTTCGATCAACTCATCGGCGATCAGATCGGCAGACGAACATCGTGGAGCGTTCATATCGGACAGACGTGAAATCCATAAATTGGGGGCAGCCGGTTCGAAAAACAGTCATGTTTCGCATTCCGACTGCCAATCAACAGCTAACAATATGCACTCCGCCGCACGATCACGCAACTGAATACAAAAAAAGGGGCGGTAAACCGCCCCGGAAATTCAATTCACTCGAACATTTCTAGTCCAAATTTCTAGTCCAGAAAGCCGACCAGTTCCTGACTGCGACTGGGCTGTTGTAGCTTACGAACCGCTTTCGCTTCGATTTGGCGAATGCGTTCGCGGGTGACCTTGAAAATGTGGCCAACTTCTTCCAGTGTGTAGCTGTAACCGTCCCCCAATCCGTAACGCAATTTGATGATCTCACGCTCGCGGTAGCTGAGGGTCTTGAGTACGGATTGAATCCGACCACGCAGCATTTCCTGGGACGCACCGAGTGACGGATTCTTGGCGTCGCCATCAGGCAGCAGATCGCCAAACTGGCTGTCTTCGCTGTTGCCCACAGGTCGGTCCAAGCTGATCGGATAGCGGCTCATGGCCAGTACCCGCCGCGCTTCTTCGATTGTTGTTTCCGATCGTCGGGCAACTTCTTCCAAAGTCGGTTCGCGACCCAGTTCCTGCAACAACTGGCGGGAAACCGACCGAACACGGGACATGGTTTCGACCATGTGAACCGGGATACGGATGGTTCGGCTTTGATCGGCCACCGCGCGTGTGATCGCTTGACGAATCCACCAGGTTGCATAGGTACAAAACTTGAATCCCCGTCGATACTCGAATTTGTCGACAGCCCGCATCAAGCCCGCATTTCCTTCCTGAATCAGGTCCAGAAAGCTGAGACCGCGATTTCGATACTTCTTGGCAATCGAAACGACCAGCCGCAGGTTCCCTTCGGAAAGTTCCCGTTTGGCCTGCTGATACTGGGAATAAATTTTCCGCAGGAATCGGACGCGGTGCCGCAGACTCGTCGGAGACTCCTGACAATGCATCAGGATCGTGCGAATTTCATTCAGCCACGGCTCCCGTTCACGGGCCGGTTTGCGGGCTTTGACGTGGTAGCCAACTTTTTCCAGCAACTCGTCGACGCGGGAACTGAAATCTTCAACGGTGCGGATCATCGTTTCAATCCGCTGTGTTCGCAAACCGAGTTCCTCGATCAATCGAACCGCCCGCCGCCGACGCCGGCCCAGATTCTGCCAAGCCTTTTTCCGTTTGGCTTTTGACTGAGTGGCAGACAGGGCGGTCAGGAAATCATGCCGATTGCGTTTGAGCAATACGTTCAACGTACGCAGATTATACGGAATACGACCGAGAATCTGCTCTTTTTCGAGTCTGTCGGTCACAGAAACCTGAACGGTTCGATCAAAGGGCAGTTCGCCCCGGTAAACACGCAACAACGTCTTGAATGCTGATTGGATTACGTAGTCGCATTCCAGTAACCGAGTCCGAAACGCCCGCCGGGTCACTTCGATTTTCTTTGCCAGCGAAATTTCCTCTTGCCGTGTC
>JBGSXT010000869.1:0-1503 GCA_041751295.1 Mariniblastus sp. | reverse complement strand
GTCACTGTCCCAGGCATCCGACAACACCAAGTCGTACCTGGCCCAAACAACAGATGTCGATCCAGCCGAGACTCAGGATTGGATCGACTCGCTGGAATATGTAATCAACAGTAAAGGGAGTGAACGGGCGCAATACCTGTTGTCGATGCTTGAAGCGCGTGCCCGCAATGAAGGCGTCGACATTGCCATCAAGTCGAACACGCCGTACATCAATACCATCCATGTCGATGATCAACCGGCTTTTCCTGGCAACCGGGAAATCGAACGCCGCATCAAGAGTATTGTTCGCTGGAATGCGATGGCCATGGTCGTGCGAGCAAACAAGAATTATCCTGGTATCGGCGGCCATATCTCGACCTACGCGTCGTCCGCAACCTTATACGAAGTTGCCTTCAACCATTTCCTGCGTGGGCGGGGTGAATCCGGATTTGACGGAGACCACATCTATTTCCAAGGGCACAGTTCGCCCGGAATTTATGCGCGCGGTTTTCTAGAGGGTCGATTCACCGAACGGAATTTGGAAAATTTTCGACAGGAAATGGCGGAAGGAGGCGGGCTTTCGTCCTATCCCCATCCGTGGCTGATGGAAGATTATTGGGAATACCCAACCGTTTCGATGGGGCTGGGGCCGATCATGGCGATCTATCAGGCCCGGTTCAACGAGTACCTGAATGATCGTGGTCTGAAGAACACCAAGAACCAGCGGGTTTGGGCATTTATTGGAGACGGCGAATGCGATGAACCGGAAACGCTGGGCGCGATTACGTTGGCGGCCCGAGAGAATCTCGAAAATCTGAAATTTGTCATCAATTGCAATTTGCAACGACTCGATGGTCCGGTGCGAGGCAACGGCAAGATTATTCAGGAGCTCGAAGCGCTGTTTCGCGGTGCCGGCTGGAATGTCATCAAAGTCATCTGGGGCGACGATTGGGATACGCTGCTCGAAAAAGATGAACTCGGACTGCTGGTCAAACGGATGGGCGAAGTTGTCGACGGACAGTATCAGAAATATGTCGGCATGCCGGGCAGCTACATTCGCGATCACTTCTTCGGCAAACATCCTGAGTTGCTCGAAATGGTCAAGAATTACTCGGATCAAAAACTGCAAATCATGCGTCGCGGTGGACACGATCCGGAAAAAGTCTACGCCGCGTTTAAAGCCGCTGAGGAGCATAAGGGCCAGCCGACGGTGATTCTGGCCAAAACAATCAAGGGCTATGGAATGAGCGAGGCGGGCGAAGGTCGCAACGTGGCTCACAACCTGAAGAAAGCCAGCGAAGAAGAACTGCTGCAATTCCGCAGCCGCTTCGGCATTCCGATTTCCGACGTGGAAGTTGGCAAAGCGCCGTTTTACAAGCCGGCCGACGACAGTGTCGAAATCAAATACATGAAGAAGCGTCGCGAAGCGCTCGGAGGTCCAATCCCATCGCGTCCCACGACGATCCCCAAAATGGAAGTTCCCCGTTATTCCGATTATCAGAAATACGTTGATCGCGATAATGG
>JBGSXT010000868.1:0-4096 GCA_041751295.1 Mariniblastus sp. | reverse complement strand
AATTGTAAATCCCGAAAGTCCGTTGCTGGAACCGGTGCGAATGAGCCTGGAAGACAATGAGCCCATCCTGTGGGAGCGTGTTCATGACGTCCCCGACTTCGTTTATTTCAATCACGCAGCCCATGTGGCGCGAGGGGTCAGTTGCGTTTCCTGTCACGGCCGAATCGACAAAATGGAAGTCGTGACTCAAGTCGAGCCGATGTCGATGAAGTGGTGTCTGGATTGTCATCGAAATCCGGCACCTCACATTCGTGATCCGCAATTCGTCACTCAGCTCGATTTCAAACCGACGGATGCGGAGGGGAAAGCGATCGATCCAGAAGTCTATGGAAACGAATGGGTTAAGAAGCTGGAAATCAATCCGAATGTAAGTTGCTCGACCTGTCACCGCTGATCGTGAACCAAACAGCCAATCATGAATAAACCGAACATTCTGTCGAAGTTAACAACGCTCAAGCAGGTGGACGAGTCGCAGGAGATTCGCGACGCGATCGATCGTGATTTCGGGTCGGCGATTGAAGACCTGAACGACGCTGTTTCCCGGCGTCGATGGCTGCAATTGATGGGTGCTTCGCTGGCGTTGGGCGGGATGTCGGGATGCCGTTACGAACAGGAGCAGTATGCTCCATTCGCTTTTCGTCCTCAAAATCGCGTGCCAGGAATTCCAGAACATTACTCGGCGATGATTGACTTTGCCGGTGTTGCCCAGCCGCTGTTGGCGAAGACTTACGATGGCCGCCCAATCAAACTCGACGGAAATCCTGACCATCCGGCGGTTCAGGGTGCTTCGACCTGCTTCACACAGGCAGCGATCCTGAATTTGTACGATCCCGATCGTTTGCGCGAACCTTTGAAGTTGCAGGATCTGGGGGACGATTCCGAAAACGGCAACTACGTTGAAGCGACTTGGCAGGATGTGCTCGATGCCGGGCGAAAGGCTCTCGCTGATCCGTCGTCGGTCGCGATCATTTCCGAGCAAATCGGTTCTCCGTCGCTGGCCCGATTGCAGAAACAATTGGTCGAAAAAGGGGTCAGCTGGTTTACTTTTTCCAGCGTTGACGACGACAATACGCGAACCGGCGCGAAAATGGCATTTGGTAAACCGCTGCGAATGCACTGTGATCTGGAGAAAGCGCGGGTGATCGTTTCGATCGACGCAGATCCACTTGCGGATCATCCGGATGCGCTTAACAACACGATCAGGTTCACGGCTGGGCGTGACGCCGATCATGGAAGCATGAGCCGACTGTACGCGGTTGAAAGTCAATACACCACGACCGGAGCGGCTTCGGATCACCGAATTTCGGTTCCCAGTTCAAAGATCGCCGGATTCGTTGGCTCGTTGTCCAAAGCGATTGAATCGGCTTCAGCGGGCGGAAAAATTGATAAATCCCTTCAATATCGGGATAAAGTTTTGGCTTGCATGGCTCAGGACCTGGTGGATTACACTGGTCAGAGTGTGATCCTGTGCGGCGAAAAGCAGCCTCCGGAAGTGCACGCGGCCGTTCATGCGCTCAACGACCGACTCGGTAACATTGGCAAGACGATCACGTTCACAAAATTGGCCGATGAGGATCGGCCAGGCAGTATGGACGCAATCAAAGCGTTTGCCAGACAGGCGAAAGCAGGTGATTTCAAGTCGCTGATTATCCTGGGTGGCAATCCGGTGTTTGGCGCAGCAGATTCTTTGCGATTGGCGAGGCTGATAAACGCAATTGAGAACACGATTCATGTCAATCCGTACAAAAACGAGACAGCCGTTTGCTGCAAGTTGATTTCACATGTGGCGCATCAACTTGAAACGTGGTCGGACGGATGGGCCTATGACGGTTCCGTGTGCATCGGCCAGCCTTTGATTCTGCCTCTGTTCGATGGCAAATCAGAAATTGAAATTCTCAGCCTGTTTTTGGGCAACGAAGTCAATGAAGGAATCGGGATCGTCCAAGAGACTAACGGATTGGACAAACGGATATGGGCGCAGTCTGTGCATGACGGTTTTGTTGCAGACTCACAGCCAGCTGCGGAAACCGTTTCTCTTGGTGATGTCAAACCACTTGATGCTAACGATGGCTGGAAACTGGGATGGGATAATTCGTACGAGGTTGTTTTCAATACCAGTCGCTCGGTCTTTGATGGCCGATTCTCGAATAATGCCTGGCTGCAGGAATTGCCGGACTTCATCACGAAGCTGACGTGGGGCGCCGCAGCGGCAGTCAGCCCGAACACGGCAGAAAAACTGCAGGTTCGAACCGGTCAAAGCATCAATATTGGTGACGTCAGTCTGCCAGTCGTGATTCAACCAGGGCAGGCCGATGGATCGATCGGATTGACCATCGGTTACGGCCGAACTCATGCCGGCCGGGTGGGGGGGAATATCCATCAAGGAGATGTAGTTGGCGTCAATGTCAATCCGCTACGGACCGTCGATCGCTGGCATTTTGGTGCCGCTGGCGCGCCGACTCCGACAGCGAAATTCGAGCGGCTGGCTATGGTTCAGGAACCATGGGATATCGATGAAACGGGGCGGAATGAAATTCAGGCCAGAATGTTCCGGGATCGTGATCGTAAGGAAAGCGATCGCAGCTCACTGATCCGCGAAGGGACGTTCGAGAGCTATCAGGAATTTCTTGCCCGGATCGAGCATGGTCATGGTGATCAACACCAGGGCGAACCGAAGCATGACGAACATGCGAATAGCGGACGTGCGAAAAATTCGTTGCCGATTTTGAATAATGTCAGTTTCGTTAATGTTGGCAAAAAAGAGGTGGGTTCGGACGAAACGGACTCACCTGCCAAACAGCACCACTGGCCAGAAGCTTTTCATTTACATCACAAACCGTTTGATCTTACGCCTGGTTCGCGGCTGGATTACACACAACAGAATCCCCAGCATTCCAACATGTGGGGGATGGGGATTGACTTGACCAAATGCACCGGCTGTAACGCCTGTGTGATTGCCTGTCAGTCGGAGAACAACATTCCCGTCGTGGGTGCCGACCAGGTTCGTCGAGGCCGTGAAATGCACTGGATGCGGATCGATCGCTATTACGGCCGAAATCTGTTCAACATCGAGGCGGCGGAAACGGACGACCGACAGATCGTGCATCAACCCGTCACCTGTCAACAATGTGAGAACGCACCGTGCGAAACGGTCTGCCCGGTGGCTGCGACGGTGCACAGTCGCGAGGGGCTGAATGACATGGTTTACAACCGCTGTATCGGGACACGATATTGCGGAAACAATTGCCCTTACAAAGTGCGCCGATTCAATTATCTGAACTACACTGACGCGGTCACCTTCCTGAAATATCCGGGTGCCGACAAGTTGCCGAAGAACGACCGCTCGGTAGAAAATCTGCTGATGAATCCGGAAGTCACGATTCGTTCACGCGGCGTGATGGAAAAATGCACTTATTGCGTGCAAAGGATTCAGAACACAAAGATCAAAGCCAAGACGGAAGGGAACCGGCCGATTGGGCCCAATGAAATCCGGACGGCTTGCCAGGATGCTTGCCCGACTCAAGCGATTACCTTTGGCGATTTGAACAATTTGCAAAGTGATGTACGTCGTGCGCACGACAACCCGCGTTCTTACACGCTGTTGGAAGAGTTAAACAATCACCCGCGAACGAAATACCTGGCCCGGGTCAGCAATCCGCATCCGGCGCTGATCGATTATGATGATCGCAATTCGGTTCGTGGCTTCAACGCAAAGAGTAACGGATAGGATTTCATGGCTACTGTCGTTGAGCAAGCTGTCGACAACACGATCGAAATTCCCGATCAGCGCGCGCCATTGGTGCTGGGCGGAATGGACTATTCGGACATCACAGACGCGGTTTGTGCGCCGTGGGAAGCGGCACAGCCGCCCCGAATCTGGTGGGCGGTTTTTGCGGTTGCGGTTTCGCTAGTGTTGATGCTGGGGGCCTGTATCGGCCATTTGTTGATGAAAGGGGTTGGCGTCTGGGGCAATAACAATCCCGCCTATTGGGGTTGGCCGATCGTCAATTTCGTTTTCTGGGTCGGAATCGGACACGCGGGAACTTTGATTTCAGCGATTTTGTTTCTGTTTCGTCAGCATTGGCGGACCAGTATC
>JBGSXT010000867.1:0-9591 GCA_041751295.1 Mariniblastus sp. | reverse complement strand
ATGGATTCATCCATGTTTCGCTTTGTATCCAGATTGATTCTTGATTTGTTGGTAACCATATGCGTCGTCAGCGTTGCGGAGGCCCAACAAACCGAACTCCCTGATCGGGATCGCGAGCCGACGCCGGTTTGTGCCACTCCGGCAAATTTGCATTCGGGCGAGCGACAATCGACGGAGCGAGCTGATGTTCCGTCTCTCCTTCACCAACCAGCCTCCCGGCGAACCTCGAATCGTCCGAATGCAAATCAGCTACCGATTGGACTATCGCGCAGCAGCCCGTCACCGGCATTCCAGCCGACCTTGAGTTCATCAAAAATCGAACCACAGGGCTCAATGCCGCAACCGGCAGTTCCTGCGATGGAACCGGAAACGCTGCAGTCCGAAAACTGGCAGAATTTTCCCAAACCACAGCAAACCATCGGATGTGAACCGACAATTACCAACGATTGCCTCGAATTGAATTTTGGCGATTCGGACCCTTGCCATACTCCATGTCCCCTTCCACAAAACGGTTTCATGCCATTCCAGGGTCCCGTACTCGGTCTGGATGCATGCGGACCTGTTCATCCACTGCCGGCTGCACCGGTTCAACGATCCCCTTTTGAAATGGATGAATTATCGTTCCCGGTTGACGTGGAACATTTGCCCATGAACGAGCAGAGTCCGAACCGTGCGAATCACGATGATCCCGTTTCGTCGTCGATGCCATGGGTCCGCGCTGAAAACAGCAATCAAGTTCAGACCCAACCGTCAACTGAATTGCTGAAGTGGGAACCACCAGGATCCGACGATTTGAGTCGTGAATTGCCGGCATTCACGGACCAGTGTCTGGACGACGAACCGCCGCCCGAACACGAACAACTAGTGGACGACGAACGTTGGCCCGGCGACGAACAAACGCAGAGTCAGAAATCGCGGCTGGACAAAGTACAGCCACAGGTTGAAGCCGACTTTCAATTTGACAACGCAGCGTTTCGGATGTTCTCGCAGCAATTGCCGCATGATAGCGACGCTGGCAAAAAGGAATCTACCACCCGCGACAGCACAAGCGGCATTGTTATTCACCCGCCGATGATTCAACCCTATCAAGAAAACCAGCACACTTTTGTTGTAGAAAATCAGGGACCGGCTGATGCAAAAGATCTCGTGATCGAAATAACGGTTCCTGACGACGTTCGAATTCTTGCCACGCTACCGACAGAATCCGCCAATTCAACGCATCGGGCCGTGTTCAAGTTTGAACATCTCCAATCCGGTGACAGGTTACCGATCCATGTGACCGCAATCTCAAGCAGCAAAACCCCCATTCCGTTTGAGGCCAATGTGACATCGCGATCGGTTTATTCGTTCGACGTCCAGCGTCGTGGCCATTCCGGAGTCCTCAAGAACGCCTCCTACAATCGCAATGCGGTTTCGGTTATTAACCAGGCCAATGCGCAACTGATTCCAGCGGAAGACACGTTTACCGATCCAGTGCTGGTACGCAATCCCTACTACCAGTCATTGACTCGCGATCAAAAAGCATCGCTCCCTGCCAACTTGCGCTAGCCATGGTCAAGATACAGTTGTCGTAAATGCGACTGGATTTCGTCGATGCTGCGGCTGGCGTCAATCAATTCGACGCCGGTCGGCCAGCGTTTTGATTCCGCCACAAAACCGGTACAGATTCTGCGGAAATAATCTTCGCTGCGTGACTCCATCCGGTCGAGCGAATCACCCAGTCGGGACATGGCTATTTTGGCATCGAGGTCGAAAATGAACGTCAGGTCTGCCATCAGTCCTGCCGTAGCGAAATCGTTCAAGCCCCAGATAGTCTCCGGGTCGAGGCCTCCGCCATAACCCTGATAGACAACTGTCGAAAACACGTAGCGATCACAAACTACCGTTTTGCCGTTGTGCAACGCCGGTCGAATGAACTGTTCAACCAACTGGGCTCGCGCGGTCATGAACATCAGTGTTTCACTGCGCACGTCAATCGCGACTGGATGATGTCCCAGCAACAGCGCGCGCATTTCGATCCCAAGTTTTGTGGTGCCAGGGTCTTTACAGGTGGCAACTTCCTGACCAGCATCGCGCAGCCAATCGACAAACAGGTGCAGTTGAGTCGTTTTGCCAGCGCCATCCATTCCGTCAAATACGATGAACATTTGTGATCCTATACCGATTCCATTGTTGACAATGGAGAGGCACGACTTCAGGCTCCGGTTCCATCAGACGGCACAACGCTGTGCGGACGGTACAACGGTTCGTTTCCCAAACCACGCCTGGCCACTGATAGTTGTCCGCAATGTACGCCTTCGTGGTAGGCGATGAAAAAAAAGGCTTGGCCGATATTGGGCGCGCCCGCGATCGGACTCTGCGCGTCGGCCGGGGGGGCCGGTTGTGTCAACTCTTCGGCAGAAAGATCGCTGAGGACCTGCAACAGAACATTGCGCCGCTCGTGAAAGTACTCGGTCACTTCATCAATGCCTGGATAGCGGTCTGAATCGCTGGAGACCTGACTGCCAAACCAGAACAGTTCTTTCCAGCCCGCAGGCAGATGTTCAATTTGCGGTCGAAACCGGGAAGCGAAGGCGTTATCGGCCAGTCCCAAATGGGCGGCGATCCAGAGTGCATGGTTGCAAGTCGGATGCGATTGAAACAGCCACTGCTCCCTGGTTTCGAAGTCCTTCAACATTCCAGTGGTCAGTCGACGTGCCAAATTCAGACTGGAAAATGCGTGTGATTTCAGATCCATCGACCTATTCCCTGACAACAGTTATTTATGCGAGCGGCAGATGAAAATTTATCTGTGGAATGAATTGCCAATTCGTCCCATCGCCGAGCAGGACGAATCAGCAATTCGCGCTACAGGTAAACTGATATTTGTCGCTCGCCCGACAACTCTAGATTGTCTATAGTCTGGCCAGTTCGCTAGCGTTTTGCAAATGGCCGGGGCTGAATCTTTTTGGACGTCAATAATCGTTTTTCGAACCAAGTGCCCAGCGAATCGTAATGTTGACGATGAAATTCCTCTACGGCGATTTCCGGATTTGGACTACTACCCGGGACGGTGACGGAGTATTGAATCGGCTCCTGTTCGTCATTCGCTTGCCAGCGGCGAACATCTGGACCAGGTCTGGTGAAATAATCGTTACAGGCGTCATGGCTTAACAGTCCGGCCTGACAATTGTTCGATAAATTTTCATTACGACTGAATTCGTCCGTCCAAGCAGATTCTTCGACCGTTAAAATCAGATTTGAAGTTTGAAAAATTAGGCGATTGCTGAACTATTTGTCTTTCCAGGTTTCAATTTCGGTCTAATGTTTGACACAAGCGCCTTAGTCAATTTTTTTTCGCGCGTATTGTATTGCCAGTACCAAACTACAAAACAGTACCCAACGGGCTTAATCCCGAACACCGCTCGGAGTCAGTTAATAATGTTACGAAGCAGAATCATCCTGATTACCGCGACCATCATCGGCACGCAATGGTTCGCATTTGTGCCGGAAGCCAATGCCGGTTTGTTGCGCGACTGGTTTAACCGATGTCGCTGCCGTCGGGCTGCGGCCGCACCGGATACATGTTGTGCACCGAGCACCAATTTCGCTGGTCTGCAACCAGGGCAGTGTCAGACGACCTGCATGCAGACCTGTTCGCGGGTCGTGGTGAATTATGTCCCTTGCACATCGTTTCGAACCGTTTGCGAACGGGTACCGGTAACGACATTTCGACCGGAAACACGCACGGATCCATGCACTGGTTGTACGATCACCTGCATGCGACCGTGCACGACATTCACCACGCAAACTCGTCGAGTACCCTACACGACATTCCGACCGGAATATCGAACCCAGACATTCCAGGTACCAGTGACAACGGTCAGCAACGATTGTAATACCTGCCCAACCGCGTCTCCCTGCGCCACGGGTGCCTGCGGAACGGCGACTCCGACAGTTTTTTCTGCTCCGACGCAGACGGTGCCCGGAGGGGTCATCACAACCGATGGAACCTTTGGCCTGCAACCGAGCGCTTTGCCTGGCACGACTGTGACGCCATTGCCGACACCAGCGGATGTGACTCCGTCGATCAATCCGCAAAATTCGAACCGCTCCGTGATCGATTCCATGAATGAAGGTTCTTCGACTCGGATGCAATCCCCCCAGCAAAATCCCGGTAATTGGACGTTGACAGCGGCCAGGAATCCGATCAATCGTGACTGGTCCTCGATCCCGGTGTCCAGTGCCAGCGTTGCAGGAAACAGCCCTGTTACTCGTAAATGGTCGTACTCGCCGGTCAAACAGGCTTCGTACACATCACTTGCCGATACTGCAGAATCCGAGGTCTCGGATGTGCGCACAATTCGGGGCCGGTTTGCTCCAGTGATCGCCAAACCCAAAGCCGACGACCAACAGGAACGACAGATGAACCAGGGCTGGCAGACTGTCCAGTGGTAGTCATTCAAACTGATGCGAAACGGATGCAACCTTGTTGTATCCGTTTTTGTTGATCGGCAGATGAAAATATACCTGTAGGGCGAATGGCTAATTCGCCCGATACAATGCAGGCACGAATTGGCAATTCCGCATACAGGTTAACTGACTATCGGAACATTGTCGCGTTGCATTGAATCCTGACAGTCCAACCATGTCTGCCAATCTAACTCCTCAGTACCGCAAAGCGGAACAGGCCTATCGTCAGGCAGCCACGCTTGAGGAAGAACTGAAATGCTTGCTGATCATGTTGGTCGAATTGCCCAAGCATAAGGGTACCGACAGGATGCACGCGGATTTAAAGCGCAAGATCAGTCAAGTCAGGAAACGACTCGATGCGCTTGCCAGCAAAGAGAATGGTAGAGGGACCCACCATATAGCCCGACAAGGGGCTGGTCGCGCGGTAATCATCGGTTCTCCAAATTCGGGCAAGAGTCAATTGCTGGCGACATTGACCCAGGCCAAACCGATCATTGCGAATTATCCGTTTTCGACAACGCAGCCGCTGCCCGGTATGATGCCGTGGAACGATGTCTTTGTGCAATTGATCGATACCCCACCGATCACACGTGATGCTCTCGATCGGGAAACGCTATCGCTCGTGCGTGGTGCGGATCTCGTATTGCTGCTGTTGGATTTGGGCTGTGACAATGGCGGCGAACAGTTGATCGATGTTGTTGACAAAATCAATCAAACAAAATCGCGATTGGGCCGCGTCACCGAAATTGACTCGCAGAATATTGGTGTGACATTTACGCAAACGCTGCTGCTTGCCAACAAAATGGATTTGGACGAAGCCCAAGACCGGCTGGAATTTTTTAACGAAACGGTCAAACTCAATTTTGAACTCCTGCCAGTGTCGGCCAAAGCAAGACGCGGGTTGCCCGAGCTTGCTGATCGTGTTTACGCCGCGTTGAATGTGATTCGCATCTACACGAAGATGCCCGGAAACAAGGAACCAGACATGGAATGCCCCGTTACATTGAAGCGTGGACAATCGTTGCTGGATCTGGCATCGCAAATTCACCGAGATCTTGCCAGGAATCTGACGGGAGGCAGAGTTTGGAGTTACCAGGATCGCGATGCAACACAGGTCAAATGCGACTATCTGCTAAACGACCAGGATATCGTTGAATTGCAAGTTTGACATTTATTCGCAGGTCCCTCCAGTTCCGCGAGTCAATTCCCTTCGTTCGCACCACGCATCATGACAAACTTTCTCGAAAAAATTGTCGCAATCAAACGACGGGAGGTGGCAGCGGCCAAATCCAGGGTTTCTGTTGAGTCGTTGCGGGATCAGATTGCTGGCCGTCCCCCAGCGCTGAATTTCTGCGGCGCATTGACGGCCGGACGGGAGGTCAGTCTGATCGCAGAAGTCAAAAAGGCGAGTCCATCATTGGGGGTGATTCGCGCGGACTTCAATCCAATTGAAATCGCGGAAATATACGCTCAATCCGGTGCCAGCTGCGTCAGCGTGCTGACCGATGAAACATTCTTTCAGGGACATCTTGATCATCTGCGTCAGATTCGTGACACGATCACGATCCCAGTTCTGAGAAAGGATTTTATTATTGATCCCTATCAGATTTTTGAAGCACGTGCCGCCGGTGCGGACGCCGTGCTGCTGATTGCTGAATGCCTGGATTCAACTCAATTGCTGGACTTGCAGAATGAAATTCGGTCGCTGGACATGACGGCGCTGGTTGAAATTCATGAACAGGGGAATCTGACGAGAGTCTTGGATGCCAACGCGAGACTGATTGGTATCAACAACCGGAACTTGAAAACGTTTGAGACCGATTTGATGCACTGTGTTCGCATCCGACAACAAATTCCCGTTGATCGAGTTGTGGTTGCTGAAAGCGGAATTGCAACCGCGCAAGACGTGGCGGTCCTGGCCCAAGCGCGGATCGATGCCATGCTGGTTGGAGAGTCGTTAATGCGATCATTGGATATTCGAACTGCCGTTCGGACCCTGTTGGAACCGGCATGACGCTGGAACATCCTGTTCCGATCGATCGGTTGCCAACCCGGAATTCCCAGAAATTTCGACTATTTTCGCCAAATTCAGCGTGCCTTGGCTGGCAGGTCGGATCGGTTTTGTACGGAATCCCCGAATCGGTTATAAATATTTGATATCCGCAGGCTCGAGTCATTCCATGTCAGAATTAATGAACAACGTCAAGACGATCAACAGTGTTGTTCGCACGATGATCTTTCTGGGCGTCAGTGCCGGGATTGGCTTTGCAGGCTTCGTCGGATTCAACAATTACATCAAACCGGGAATTGAAGCCAAAGAAAAGTTGGTCGAACTGGAACAGTTGCGGGTGGAACATCAGGAACAATCGGCTGAACTGGACCGTGTCCAGGAAGAAAACGATCGCATCAAGGCTTCGATGCGGTTGCTGAAAGTCGACAGGCGAATGGCTAATGTCGAAATACTTGAGAAATCGAAAAACGAAGACGGGGAGCCGATTCTGCAGGTTCGATTCACCGAGTTCGATGAGTTCGGCGAACCCGTTGGGGCGGTGCGCGATTTCGAATTGCGCGGTGACCGGATGTATGTCGACTGTTGGGTCGTGAAATTCGGGGACAAGTACGTGGAACAGGCGGACGCACTTCGTTCGGCATCACTGTGCGTTTTCAAGGGCATTTACGGAAACCTCGATGGGCCGGAGGGTTCGCAATCACTCGATTCTGATTCGCGGGACCATTACCCGGTCGTGTACTCGGATGACAAAAAGACAGCCTTTGAATCGAAAATCTGGAGCGATTTTTGGCAACTGGCGAACGACAGGAAATCCCAACAGGACCTCGGCATTCGCGCCATTCACGGTCAGGCCAACTATCTGAAAGTCGAAGCGGGCAAAACCTACGAAGTCAATGTCCGCGCTTCCGGCGCTGCCAGTTTAACGCCAGTCGGCAACTAGCCATCTCTGACGGAGATTTCGCTGCGGACGTGAGTGCTACTCGAATTCTTTCAGTCAAATCAGGCGACCATTTAGGTATGCTGGCGTACAAAGCACAACAAGTTCCTCGCGACTCAGGAGCGGCCCTTTTTCGAATCTGATATCATGCACTCAATTCGATTGCGTCGGGCAATCGATTTCAGAATGTACCAATCAGATTGGAGTCATGTATGGGATTCGTCAGATTTTTTACACTGGTTTGCGTGAACAGTTTCCTGGTGTTGCCTGTTTCGGCCCAGGATTCAAACGAAGATGGGAAGGCTTCAGATACGAAGTCGATGGATTTTACGAAGGGACCGGGAATCGAAGTTGGCAAGGAACTGCCGGAAATCAAACTCATGAATCAGGACGGCGAAGAAGTGTCCGTCCATAAAATGCTCAAATCTGGCAGTGCGGCACTGGTTTTTTTTCGCTCGGCGGGTTGGTGACCGTATTGCAAACAGCAGCTGGTCGAGTTGCAGAAGGACATTGATAAATTTGAAACCGCAGGAATTCAGGTGATCGGGATCAGCTACGACAAGGTAGACATCCTGAAAAAGTTTGCCGAAAAAAACAAGATTACGTTTCCGCTGCTTTCGGACCAAGGGAGCGCGGTCATTAAGGAACTCGACATCGAGAACAAAGGCGGCTTACCCCATTCTGGTACCATTCTGGTTGACCAACAGAAAAAAGTCCGTGGCAAGCTGTTTCTGGATGGTTACGTGAATCGCCATTCAACGAACGACCTGCTTAACGCCGCCAAAGCGGCCGGCATTGCCAAATAATTTCATTGCCAGCTGAAAATCGGAGCGGGACGTGCGAGCGCGCATCCCAAACATCGGTCGGCAAAGTGATTACTTAATTCAGGGAGTGGTTTCGCGAGTTCGGGATTTACCGGATTGATTTGTCGGTCAGCTCAAACTCTTGAGTGACTCGCGTGTTTGAGAATCACAAGCCTGGTATCGGGAGGTAAATTCCCTTATTGATTGGCGTCTTCGTTGGCGGAAACGACTTCCCGATTATCTTTGTTCCCTTCAGTAGTAAACAATCCAACGGCCTTCGGTGCGAGCCAATCCGGCTCCGCTCGGCCGGATTCGATAACCTTCAGCGGACAATGTACTACCGACTGGTCGCGATCTGGGATCAGAATCCCCAAATCCCATTTGCTTGGCCGAAATGCTTGATGAAGTCACCGTGTACCCGATCACTGCTTATGATCCGGAAGACGTATGAGCCAACCAAAACGAATCATCCACAAAACGACGGCTGTTGAGCGCCGCGATTATCAAAACAAAGTCGCCTCGGAAAACCGTAACATTTTGAAAGCCCAGGGCAAACTCATTAGAACAGAGCTGGCGAGCGAACGGGCGCGAATCGACCAGGCCTGCCAGTTGTTGAAAGCGGAACGGGAAGCACAGGGAATCAGCTTGGCCGACATGGCGCAGCGAACAAGAGGTTGCGAATTTTGACAATTAGCGAAAGGACCTCCACGGGATCTGTCCCCAAATTGTTCCTTCGTCCGACGACCTGCTTGATGCCGCCAAAGAGGCTGACCTCGCCAAATAATTTCGCTGACCGCCGAAAATCGGAGAGGGACGCGCGATCGTGCGTATCCCGCTTTTTAATGGGAAAAATGGACATTGAGTTCGTTTCTTGACTGGATTGGCAATCTTTGCCGCCTTTATCGATGAATTGGATTTTTCGCATTGTAACTTTGACTTTGCGGGAATTCCGGATTGGATGCGAAAGGATTCTGATTTTTCAGCGCCATTTACTCGAAGAAATAGGAGTGCGTCCAATCCAGCGCAAACCTGCCGGGTGAATATTGATATGAATTCCAGCCAATACCAGAACTCGCCAACCAGAGTCGTATCGCCAGCCAGCCAGATACTTGGATTACTGGTCCGTTTTCGGCCATGGTGGATGGTTCCCACGCTGATCTGTACCCTGTTGGCGATTGTTTACGTTCTGTTTGCACCGAAGAGTTATTCGTCGCGCCAGACGCTTGTCGTTCGGGACAATCTGGTAGGAACGTTCTACAAACCGGGCCGATTTGATTCGATCGATTCGATGAAATCGGCTCAGGAAACGATCCTGGAAATTTCACGTCGGCCACAGGTCATTCGGTCCGCTTTGAAAAAACTGGGACCACCAGTCGGAATCACGGAAT
>JBGSXT010000866.1:0-6476 GCA_041751295.1 Mariniblastus sp. | reverse complement strand
TATGGCCATCGCTTCGTCCAAATTGCCGATGTGCCGTTTGCATTCGGCGATTGCGATCCGGCAACGATCCGCGTCATACCCAGCTGTTTTGGCCGATTCGTAACAGCTGATTGCTTTCTCGAAACGGTTGAGTGCGAATTGGCCCCGCCCCTGATAGAAATAGGCAAGAGCTCCACCATCGGCAGTTTGCAATATTGAAATCGCGTCGTCATAGCGACCAAGCAGGAATTGGCAAATTCCCAGTCGAACATTGGTTGCTGGCGAGCGGTCGGCTTGCGATTCGAGCTGTTGAGCAACATCTTTGAGGGTGGGGAATTGCGCAAAGTCGTTACTGATCCGACTCGAGATAAATTGAATCTCGCCGGGACCAAACGAACTGTTGGATAACAACAAATCTTTGATTTCGAGTTCGGCAGCCTGATTAAGCAAGAGTCTTCTCCAGTACTTTACTTTGGAAACTTGAATGTACGATTGATTTAGATTGGACAGTTACCACACCTTGGATGTCATATTTATAGCATCTTGAGCGATCATTGCTCAAGTCGTTGAGCCGTCATTGACCAATCCATGAAGATCAGCCCTGTGAATCAGGTTTTTTCGTGGGGGTTGGATCGGTTTTGGTTTTTTCGGACTTCGGTTCTTTCCTGCCGGACTTGGCTTTGTCGCCGGTTTTCGTGTCCGATTTGGATTCGGATTTAGAATCAGACGAGTCGCTGGCTGCCTTCTCCCCTTTTTTGTAAGATTCGCTGCGGTAGTCCGTTTGGTAAAAGCCAGATCCCTTGAATACGATCGCGGCTCCTGTCCCGAACAGTCGCCTCGCTTTCAGCCGTTTGCAATCCGGACATTTCGTAATCTTGTCGTCTGTGATTTTCTGGAATAGCTCCCAGCAGTGCCCGCAGCCATCACATTCGTAATCGTAAGTTGGCATGGATTTATTCCAGGTTCCTAATGGCGCGCTGGCCCGGTGGAAATGATCACTTGGGCTGGCCGAATCACGCGTTCGTGTAACAAATAGCCCGTGCGAATTTCCGCCATAACGGTGTTCGGCGGAAAATCTGCGCTGGCCTGCATTTGCACGGCCTCGTGCAAATTGGGATCAAACGGCTGACCGACCGCTGCAATTGGCTGACAGCCGCCAGACTTGAGAATTTCCAAGATCTGATCAGCCACCATTTTAACACCGACCAGCAAAGCCGTTCGGTCGGAATCGTTCTCAGCCGCTTCGATGGCTCTGTTCAAATTGTCGGCCGACTCCAACAGCCCATTCATCACAGGAAGGGAAGCGTATTTGACAGATTCCTGAGCATTCCTGCTGGCACGCTTGCGAAAGTTCTCCAGATCTGCCGCAGCGATCAGGACCCGTTTCTCCGATTCGGCCAGCGCGCACTTGACCTGCTCCAATTCCGACATCTCGCTTGCGCTATCAGTGTTCTCGCTCAAATCGCGATCGAAATCTTCGAACCCGATGGTTTCGGCGGTGCCGGAGGAATCCGGGCTCGCTCGATCCGGTTTAAAATTTTCAGGGGCCTTTTCGTTCATCGTTCGTTTTCTGAATCATTCAAAATGGACTCTGGAAATTATGGTCGATCCGTTGCGAAGTAAATGGCCGACAATGTCGAACGACCACCAAGCGACACCCATTTCCGGCCAGCATCAATTTTCCGCAGTCGCAAAATATTCCTTGATCCGTTCCATGAAATTTTTTCTTTCCGGCAGAACCTGCGAATGCTCAAGTTCAGCCAGCTTCCGCAACAGTTCTTCTTGTTCGGATGACAGCTTTTTTGGCGTTTCAATAAACGTTTGAACCAGCAAGTCTCCCGTTCGGCCCCCTTGAGGATGAGGCATGCCTTCCCCGGCAATTTTGAAGACGGCACCGGATTGAGTCCCTCGCGGGATCTTCAATGTTTCCCGGTCTCGCAATGTCGGAACGACGATTTCCGATCCCAATGCGGCTTGAGTATAAGTGATCGGCATCTGCAAAATCAGATTCTGTCCGTCACGGTGAAACAGCTTATGCGGCCGAATGTTGATGAAGCAGTAACAATCTCCCGCCGGTCCATTGGTTGGCCCGGGTTCGCCTTCGCCAGTCAATCGCACGCGCATCCCGTCATCAACACCGGCGGGAATGGCAACGTCCAGATTGACAGAACGGTCGACAGCGCCGCGGCCGTTACAATCATGGCAGGGGGAAACAATAATCTGCCCGCCCCCGCGACAGACCGGGCAGGTCGTTTGAACGCTGAGAATTCCTGTTGACTGGATGATCTGTCCCCGCCCGCCGCACTGCTGGCAACGTTGCGGCCTGGTTCCGGGCTCACTGCCATTGCCATCGCAGGTTGCACAGCTGGAGCTGCGGTTGATGGTCAGTGGCCGTTTGACGCCCGTCGACGCTTCCTCCAATGTCAATTCCACATCGACCCGGATATCGGCCCCGCGCCGAGTCCGACTGCTGCGACCAAAGAAGTCCCCGAACAGTCCGCCACTGCCACCAAAAATTTCACCAAACGCCGAAAAAATATCTTCCGCCGAACTGAAACCGGCACCATCGACACCCGCATGCCCGAAACGATCGTAGCGGGCCCGTTTATCGCTGTCGCTGAGCACCTCGTAGGCTTCAGCGGCTTCTTTGAATCGCGAATGGGCTTCTTCATCCCCCGGATTGCTGTCTGGATGAAACTTGACCGCCATTCGACGATAGGATTTGGAAATTTCGCGCTCAGACGAATCCCGGGATAAACCGAGCACATCGTAATAGTCGCGTTTGACCATAATCATCTTTTTGCTGTAACTATGAATATCGCGAAACAGGCCACCGAATCGGTGGCCTGAATTTGGCATTGTTGAAGATCACCCTTGTCAACCGAATTAGGCGATAGCACCTTCGATCGGCTGCTTTTTCCGGTCTTCATCGTCGAAAGTTGAAACCATGGCGTCGGTCGTCAACAACAGTCCGGCGATACTGGCCGCATTGGCCAGAGCCGTGCGAACTACTTTAGCTGGGTCGATGATACCGGCCTTGAACATGTCGACATATTCACCCGAGTTGGCATCAAATCCAAAATTGTTCGATTTTTGAGCAACGTTATCGGCGACAACACCGCCGTCGATGCCACCATTTTCAGCAATTTGCCGAATTGGAGCTGCCAGCGATTTGAGGATGATGTCCACGCCGATCGTTTCGTCTCCTTTGGCTGCCGCAACAATGACCTTGCCGTCATCACCTTTGATTGCCGATTTCCTAATCGACTCGACTGCCTCGGCACATCGCAACAGGGCAACGCCACCGCCGGGAAGGATGCCTTCTTCAATCGCAGCGCGGGTCGCGTGCAGGGCATCTTCGACGCGAGCTTTCTTCTGCTTCATGTCGGTTTCGGTTTCAGCCCCAACGCTAATTACCGCTACGCCGCCTGTCAGCTTGGCCAATCGCTCCTGCAGTTTTTCACGATCGTAATCGCTGTCGGACTGTTCAATCTGTCGACGGATTTGATCGATTCGTGCATTGATATCCTTGCGGTTGCCGGCCCCTTCCACGATCGTGGTTTCGCTCTTGCCGACTGTGATTTTTTTGGCCGAACCGAGATGTTCCGGTTTGACTTTTTCCAGTTGAATCCCCAAATCCTCACTGATCAGCGTTCCGCCAGTCAGAGTCGCAATGTCACCCAGCATCGCTTTGCGACGATCGCCAAATCCTGGTGCTTTAACCGCACAGACGTTCAGCGTTCCCCGCAATTTGTTGACCACCAGCAATGTCAATGCTTCAGCGTCGACATCTTCAGCGATGATCAACAGCGGTTGACCTGATTTTCCGACTTTCTCCAACAACGGAATCAAATCCCGGACATTGCTGATTTTCTTTTCGTAAATCAACACGGCCGCGTTGGTAAATTCACATTCCATGTCGGCAGGATTGTTAATGAAATAGGGAGAAATATAGCCTTTGTCAAACTGCATTCCGTCGACGTATTCGACCGTGGTTTCAGCCGTTTTGCCTTCCTCGACCGTAATCACTCCGTCCTGGCCAACCTTTTCAAGTGCTTCGGCCAGCAGATTGCCAATGACCATGTCGTTGTTGGCACTGATCGCCCCGACGTTGGCCACTTCTTCTTTTTTGGAAACCTTTTTGGCCATTTTTCGCAGCTGGATTTCTGCGGCAGCAACTGCTTTTTCTATGCCGCGACGAACGGCCATCGGATTGCTCCCGGCAACGATATTGCGCAGGCCTTCTTTGAAAATCGCACGCGCAAGTACAGTTGCCGTTGTCGTGCCGTCACCCGCCAAGTCGGAAGTTTTCTGAGCGACTTCGACGACCAGTTTGGCACCCATGTTTTCGAATCGGTCATCCAATTCAATTTCTTTGGCCACCGTCACACCATCTTTGGTCACGGTAGGTCCGCCATAGGATTTGGCGATAATCACGTTACGTCCAGTAGGCCCCATGGTGATGGCTACCGCATCCGCCAGCTTGTCGATCCCGCGCAACATTCTGGCCCGCGCGTAATCGTCGAATAAAAGTTGTTTAGCCACGTTTTTGCTTCCTTTGAATAAACGAATTTGAATTTGAACTTAGAGAACTTTGGCCAGAATATCGCTTTCACGAAGAATCTTGACGTCCGTTCCGTCGATTTCGATTTCAGTCCCGCCGTACTTGCCGAAGATTACTTCGTCGCCAACTTTAACCGACAGATCACCTCGTTCGCCGCTGTCCAGCAACTTGCCCGGCCCACAAGCCAGTACTTTGCCTCGTTGGGGTTTTTCCTGGGCCGAATCGGGCAGAACAATTCCGCCCGCAGTCTTTTCTTCGGCGGCCAACGGTTCCACAACAACACGATCATCCAAGGGTCGAATAGAGATTTTTGCCATGATTATTATTCCTGTTTTTGTAAATGAAAATTGTTTGGAACTAGTCTGATTACATCATGCCGGGCATGCCACCCATGCCACCCATGCCGCCCATGCCGCCCATGCCCATGTCACCCATGCCACCACCCATTCCGTGATCATGGTGATGACCGTGACCGCCGGCAGCGTCTGCCTCTTTCGGGATTTCGGTAATCAGTGATTCAGTGGTCAGTAACAGATTGGCCACGCTGGCTGCATTCTGCAACGCTGTTTTCACTACTTTGGCTGGATCGATAATTCCGGCCTCGAACATATCGACGTACTCTCCGGTATCTGCATCAAAACCGGACGACTTGCCTTTCATTTCTCGAACTCGATTGACGACAACCGCACCGTCATGACCAGCATTTTCAGCGATGCTTCGCAACGGGTATTCGAGAATTTTGCGAATGATTTTGACACCGCCCGCCTCATCGCCTTCGATGTTGTTCAGCTTGTCGAGGGCTTTTTCAGATCGCAACAGGGCGATTCCGCCACCGGCAACGATCCCTTCAGCCAACGCGGCAGCCGTTGCGCTTTTGGCGTCTTCGAGCATGTCTTTTCGTTCTTTCAATTCCGTTTCGGTCACGGCACCAACATTGATTTGAGCGACTCCACCAGCCAATTTGGCCAGTCGTTCCTGGAGTTTTTCGCGATCGTAATCGCTGGTGGTCGATTCGATTTCGTGGCGAATCTGTTCGACACGCCCGTCAATCGCTGACTTCTCCCCTTTGCCACCAACCATGATTGTTTCTTCGGAGGTGATGCGAACTTTCTTGCAGACACCCAGATCCGAAAGCTGAACACTCTCCAAGTCGATACCCAAGTCCTTGAAGATCACCTGCCCACCACAGAGGACCCCGATATCTCCCATGATGGCCTTGCGGCGATCCCCGTAACCAGGCGCCTTGACGGCACAAACCTGGAGAATACCACGCATTTTGTTGACCACCAACGTTGCGAGAGCCTCTCCATCGACGTCTTCGGCAATAATCAGCAGCTGTTTTTTCGCCTTGCTGACTGCTTCCAGAATCGGAATCAGAGATTTGTTGGACGAGATTTTTTCTTCAAAAATCAGGACACAACAGTTCTCCAGTTCGACCGTCACATCTTCCTGGTTGGTGACAAAATGGGGGGACAGGAACCCGCGATCAAATTGCATGCCCTCGACGACTTCCACCGTTGTTTCCGAACCGCGGCCTTCTTCAACTGTGATCACACCGTTTTTGCCAACTTTCAAAAACGCTTCGGCCAGCACGCTGCCAATGGAAGGGTCGTTGTTGCCGGCAATGGTTGCCACCTGTTGAATCTCTTTTCTGCTCTTGGCATCAATCGGCTTGGATTGCCTGGTGATTTCTTCGCAGATAACACTGGTCGCCTTGGCAATTCCTCGGGACAGGGCCATTGCATCGTAGCCAGCGGCGATCATTTTCAGACCCTCGCGAAAAATCGCTTCCGCCAAAATTGTGGCCGTTGTGGTTCCATCGCCCGCAACGTCGTTGGTCTTGCTGGCCGCTTCCTTGACAAGTTGAACTCCCAGATTTTCAAACGGATCGTCCAGTTCAATATCTTCTGCGACAGTTACGCCGTCCTTGGTG
>JBGSXT010000865.1:0-6486 GCA_041751295.1 Mariniblastus sp. | reverse complement strand
GTGGTGTAAACTCCCCGCTGGAAAAAAGTTGCTCCAAATCGCCGATGTCTGAATTTGCTTGATCAAAAAACTGGGAGGCATACAGATTGCCCAGCGTATACGTCGGAAAATAGCCGACCAGTCCGGCGCTCCAATGTACGTCCTGCAGCACGCCGTTAGCGTCGCTATCCGGTTGGATTCCCAGATACGTCTGGTACTTGGAGTTCCATGCTTCCGGTAAGTCATTCGTATCGAGATTCCCGTTGATGATTTCCTGTTCCAGCTCAAACCGGATTATGATGTGCAGATCGTAGGTCGCTTCATCCGCTTCGACTCGAATCAACGACGGTTCCACGCGATTGACGGCAGCATGAAATTTCTGCTCGTTGACGTCGCTCAAGGCATGGCCAAAATGTGATTGGGCCCGCTCGAAAAAGTACCTCCAGAATCCAGCGCTGCGCCCGACCCGATTTTCCCACAGCCGCGACTGCGATTCGTGGATGCCGAGACTGCAATACTGCCCGGGGGGCAATCCATATTGATCGCGGCGCAGGCCCTGTTCGTAAATGCCATGACCGGCTTCGTGCAGCGTCCCGAAAAAAGCGGTTCCAAACCAGGACTCGTCGTATCGAGTCGCAATTCGTACATCATCAGGACCCATTTCCGAACAGAACGGATGGTGTGTCACGTCCAACCGCCCGCGATCATAATCAAATCCGATTTTGGCGGACGCCAGGCGGCAGAAATTCTCCTGTTGGTCTACCGGATAGTTGCGACCGAGAAAACTCGCATCGGGACGATTACCGGAAGCCTCGATTTCCTGAATCAGCGGGACCAAATCGTTTTTTAAATCTTTGAGCACCAATGCGACCTCGGTGGTTGTCGCACCGGGTTCAAATTCGTCCAACAACGCATCGTAAAGCTGATCTTCAAACCCGATGGCATCCGCTTCCTCCCGTTTCAGGCGGAAAATCTCCTTCAAATGAGGCGCGAATTTTTGAAAGTCGTTTTCGCGCCGGGCTTCAACCCAAATCTGCTGTCCGATGCTGCCAGCGCGAGCGATCGATTCGACCAGCGATTGAGGCAGTTTGACTTTCTTGCTGTATTTCCAGCCCAGTTCGCGGATGGTGGCTGCTTTGTCGTTGTGGGGGTCCGCCATGAGATCTGAATTGGTTAAATCATGTATTAGCTCACCCCGCCGGGGATCGGTTTCCCGGCGATGTATTTCTCCGGCAAGAAACGTGATTTGTTCAGCCCGGTAGGCACCGCCTGCCGCCGGCAACTTCGTCTGTTGGTCCCATTCCAATAATGCCAACGTGGATTTCAGGCAGGCAGTCTGGCGCGCTAAATGGCACAGTTCGTTGAATTTTGATTCCATGGATTTTTTGTCGATAATGCGACCGGAATTTGGTCCGGAATTTGACTTTTCAAGGTGGAACAGCCGGACGACAGTTTCTGCCTGATCACGACTGGATGTTATTCCGATCGCGCGCTGCACTGGGATACGGGATGATTTTCTGCCACTCGTCGGCATCCGAGCGGGCAACAACAGCGATCACTGGTTCGGTTTCGCTCAAGTTGTAAACTTCGTGGGGAACACCCGGTTCAATGAAAATGAAATCGCCCGCTTCGTTGTCAATTGTATGAACGAGATTTTCTCCAAAAATATGCCGCACATTTCCCTGCATGATGTACAACATCAACTCAAAGCCATCGTGAATATGGGCGTAGGCCACGGCACCGGGGGCCACGGTGGCAACATTCATCGATAAATGTTTTGCATTGACATTTTTGGAACTCAACCCGGCTTTGTATTTGATTCCATTCCAGCCGCGAAAGTTCTGGCCACCCATCGCCTCCTTGGTGCGAATCACGGAGATGCCGTCGTTGCCTTCCACGAATTGAGTCAAGTCAATGGTTTGCTCGTTCATATCAGTTCCCCAAAAATCCAGTGAACTCATCCCATCGACTGGGCAGTCGCCCGCGCGGGTTCAATAATTTCCAACAACAATCTGCGTATCTTGCCGTCGATTGGTACGGAGCGGCTGTCATCACGGTCGATCAGGATGAAGTGGGACAGACAGCGGGTTGCGATCGACGATTCGCCATTTTTTCTGACAATCTGCAACACTTCTCCGCTGGCGGAACCGAGAGTGATCAGACTGGTGTCGACGGAGATTCGGTTTCCTTCGACGACCGGAGCCCGAAATCGAATCCCCATTTCGACGATGATAAATCCCAGATTCGATTCGCGCAACAGCCCCGTCAGTTCGATGTGTTCGGAAAACTGCCATCGGGCTTCTTCTAACAGCTCTAAATAACGGGCATTATTCACGTGCCCAAAACCGTCGGTGTGGTAGGTGCGAATATCAAATTTTGTACTGAATAGCATATGCCGCTGTCAACAACATCGGAGACGATCTGTATCGCAGTTCCTGCCAATCAAAATCAGTCCGTGGAGCTAAATCGTTCCAGAAACGCGCGGGTCGCTTGCCAATAGTCGTCACTGTCGTCGAATTGCTGCCACAACGCGCGGGACCCATGATTGCCGGCAGTTGTCGGCACAAACATCACTTTGTTGTCAGTATCGACGGCGTCAAAAATGGATTTCCAGTTTTTGACTTCGTTTTTTGCAGACGTCACGAACATCGGTTTAGTGATTTTTTTTGCCGACGAAGTGATCCAGTCCCCCGGTTTTCCGGCTTTTAAGAAATATTCGCCTGGCGCGAACGACAACGAGCCATCGACAAGTCCGGGATTTTCGCCGGCGATCCGAATGGCCAATGCGGAACTGTAACTGCTTCCCCAAATCAGCAGCTTTCCAGTCGCATAATTCTGACGGGCATACTTCAATGCTGCGATCATATCCTGTTCCGCGTCAATGTAGTCCATCCCTTTACCGGCGGTTTTGGCACGCTTGGCGGTTTCATTGGCGACATCGTTGACGGCGCCTCCGGATCGCTGATCAATGGCCATACAGTTGAAACCCAACTCGTTCAGCTTCGGTGCAATCTCGCGGTACTCACCCCGTGACCAACCGGCCTGATGGCAGAGCACGATAAACGGTGTCGATTGATCAGCAAATTTGCGATATAAATCGGCGGTAATTTTCAAACCATCTTCCGATTCAAATTCAACCGGGGAATATGCCGCATCTGTTTGGCCAGAAACTGTTCCTGCAAAGATGGCAAACATGGCGATCTGAAAAACCAATAGAATGACCACGAAGATTCCTGGTTTGGTTGGAGTCATGACACATACCCGTGGGTGTAAATTTGACTTGGAAAAGATCATGATCCGACCTGAAGCGAATCAAGTCAATCACTATCGGTCGACAAAGTTACGAGATCCAGACCTTTGCGGTTGATCCAAGGTTAGAAAAGGAACAAATGGGATACCGCAGCCTGGCACAATGCGTAAACGATCTGGAGAAAAATGGACATCTGGTCCGATTGACCGAGCCGATCGATGCCAATCTGGAGGCGGCTGAAATCCAGCGACGGGTTTACCGCTCGGGTGGACCGGCAATTCTCTTTGAAAACGTGATTGATTGCCGGTTTCCGATGGTTTCGAATCTGTTCGGAACGCTCGAACGGGCAAGATTTATTTTTCGCGATACGTTTGAAAATGTACAACGAGCGATTCAGTTGAAGGTCAACCCGCAAATCGCCTTGCAGAATCCGCTCAAGTACTGGCGAGCACCGTTCATTGCCCTGCAAATGCGTCCCCGGCGGGTGCGATCCGGTTCAATATTAAAGAATGTAATTCGCGTTTCCGACTTGCCGCGTCAAAAGAGTTGGCCAAACGACGGCGGTCCGTTCATTACTTTGCCACAGGTCTATTCGGAGGACGTCACCGCGCCGGGTCCGAAACTTTCAAATCTGGGCATGTATCGTATTCAGCTTTTCGGAAATTCGTACCGACCGGATCGGGAAATTGGCATCCACTATCAGATCCATCGAGGCATTGGCGTGCACCATCGAAAGGCCATCGAATCCGGAAAACCGTTTCGAGTGAATGTGTTTGTCGGCGGCAATCCGGCAATGACCGTCGCAGCGGTGATGCCGCTGCCCGAAGGGATGTCAGAATTGACGTTTGCCGGTGCGCTTGCGGGGCATCGAATTCCAGTTTGCCAAGTTGGACCCTTCGCGTCCATTTATGCCGATGCCGACTTCTGTATTGTCGGAACGATCGATCCTGATCGACAATTACCCGAAGGTCCATTTGGCGACCATCTGGGCTATTACAGTTTGATTCACGATTTTCCCGTGTTGAATGTCGAACATGTGTATCATCGCGATGGAGCGATCTGGCCGTTTACCGTGGTTGGTCGGCCTCCCCAGGAAGATACAATATTTGGCGAGCTGATTCACGAACTGACCGGTCCTGTCATTCCGACGGTATTGCCCGGCGTGAAAGCGGTGAACGCCGTCGACGCATCAGGCGTGCACCCACTGTTGTTGGCGATCGGCAGCGAACGATATGTTCCATATCGACCAACCACCTCGCCTCAGGAAATACTGACACAAGCCAATGCGATTCTGGGGCAGGGTCAAATGTCGTTGGCCAAGTATTTGTGGATTATCGATGGTGCTTGCGATCGATCACTTGATATCAACGACATCCGATCGTTTCTTGTGCGTTGTCTGGAACGGGTCGATTGGCGACGAGATCTGCATTTTCAAACGCAAACCACGATGGATACTCTCGATTATTCCGGAAGCGGGTTCAATTCCGGTTCGAAAGTGGTCGTTGCAGCAGCCGGTCCTGGACTCAGACGCTTGCCGACGTGTATTGATTTCGATGTGCATTTATCAAATGGTTTTCACGATCCTTGCGTTTGCCTGCCCGGCGTGCTGGCCGTCAGTGGAATGCCATGGAAAACGGATCACCAATCCAGTCAAAAACGTATCATGGATTTCTGTTCCTGTTTTCGGCCAACAGACGAGATCAACAAATTTCCTCTGATCGTTATTGTGGACGATGCGGGTTTCTGTTCGAGTTCGTTAACTAACTTTCTGTGGGTCGTGTTTACCCGCAGTAACCCCGCCGCAGATATTTACGGGATTGGTTCGACCATCGTCGATAAACATTGGGGTTGCACTGGCAGTCTGGTCATTGACGCGCGAATCAAAACCCATCACGCGCCCCCGTTGATCGAAGACCCAACGGTTTCGGCTAAAATTGATGCGATGGCCACCCGCGGAGGACCGCTTGCCAGCTATCTTTAGGTTCCGGTCAAATACATGAGCGATTAAACGCTGCCCGCTTGCAGTAGGCATTTCCCGCCCTTTCGAGTAACGTTACCGGGTCAGATTCCGTTTAAGACGAACTGCAGATGAAAATGTTACTGTAGGACGAATTGCCAATTCGTCGCACGCGGTGCAGGGACGATTTATTAAGTCATCCTACCCGTATTCTGACACTTGCTGCTCGCCTGAGAACCAATGTGCCGCGGCGCGGCTGAAGGAAAAACTGTGAGTCAAGAAGATTTAAGTGAACGACTGAACAAAATCATGAGCCACCCCAGCTATCGGCTGGCGTACCACGATTTCGATTTCATTTCCAGGGAAGACCTGCGGCCATTGCGTTTAGAACTGGAATTGATGAAACCGGAAACGCTGATGTCGGAAGCGGGCATCAATTCTTCGGTGGTTGTGTTTGGTGGAACTCAGGTGGCTCCCCAGGAATTGGCCGAGGAGATGCTGGCGACCGCAAAAAAAGCAATTGCCAAAACGCCTGATGACCCAGTCGCCAAACGGAATTTATTGCGTGCCAAAAACGTGTTGCGTAAGGCGCACTATTACGAGGAGTGTCGTGAATTTGCCCGCCTCGTCTCAGAACGAAATGTTCGAGCGGACGATGGTGAATTCATTATCAAAACGGGAGGTGGACCGGGCATCATGGAAGCCGGTAACCGGGGCGCCTACGAATCCGGTGCCAAGTCAGTCGCGTTGAATATTGAATTGCCGTTTGAACAGGAACCCAATCCTTACGTAACGCCCGGACTCTGCTTCCAATTCAATTACTTCTCGATCCGCAAGATGCATTTTCTGATTCGCGCTCGGGCACTAGTCTGTTTCCCCGGCGGATTTGGAACGCTGGACGAGTTGTTCACGACACTGACCCTTAAACAGACCGGCATTCTGCAGCAAATTCCGATCATCCTTTATTCCAAAGATTATTGGTCCAGTGTCGTCGATTTCCAGTATCTGGCGGACGAGGGGATGATCAGCGATGAACATCTGGATCTGTTTCAATATGCTGAAACTCCGGCGGAAGCGTGGAAAATCATCTCTGAGTTCTATACCGAACAATCGCCGCCCAGCTCCACGACGAAGGATTGAAATTGATGTGACGGTTTTGTCACGGAAAAGGCCCGGCAGCCTCCTCTCCGACAAGCTAGATTTTTGATAGATAGTTTGTCCCTTCCTTAGCGGGTTTAACAATGAACAGCTGCGAAGTTTGCGGTTCCGATCTGCTTGACGCCTACGGCGGTCGATTGCC
>JBGSXT010000864.1:0-17893 GCA_041751295.1 Mariniblastus sp. | reverse complement strand
GAGTCGTTTGACTCGGCAGGTGTCGAATTTTTTTCAACACTGTTTTCCGATTCTGCTGATTTTCTGTTAAACGGGTTCCACAAAGCCATTTTCAATCTCGCATTTCCGGATGGACCATTTCTGTAGTTGCATCGGCTGTTTTGGATCTGAACAGTCGATCAAGGACACCATTGACAAAGTGGGCCGAATTGCCGGTTCCATATCTTTTGGCCAACTCAACTGCTTCGTTGATGGCGACTTTGCCCGGGGTTTCGTCAAACATTATTTCGTAAGCGGCCAGCCGCAGGATACTGCGATCGGTGGCTGCCATGCGGCCCAATTTCCAATTCTCTGCAATTCGTCCCAACGCCTGGTCGATTTCCTGTTGATGATTTCTAATCCCGCGCAGCAGTTTTTCTGCGAATTCAACAATTGCCGGTTTGTGATGCAATCGCATTCTCAAAAAATCGCTTTCAACATCAAAATCGGCATCGGGGTTGAAATCCCGTTGGAAAAGCAGCTGAACAACGACTTCACGGGCGCGGCGGCGACTGGACATGGTGCGTCGAAAACGACTGAAAGGCAACGGCGATGACAGCGAGATCGCGGAAGCATTGTAGAGCAAAAGAGTGAATCCGAAAACAGACGCCCTTTAAACCTTGAGTTTGTCAAACAGCCGCAACATCTGGATGGCCGCCGAGGCCGCTTCCTCTCCTTTGTTTCCGGCGTTTCCGCCACTGCGCTGGACAGCCTGATCCACGGTCTGGCAGGTCAGGACTCCGAAAGCAACAGGTTTGCCTGTTTCGACCGAAAGCTGCCCGAGGGTCGCGGCCAGCATTGAATTGATGTGTTGGTCATGAGTTGTCTCGCCGGCAATCACGGCTCCCAGGCAAACAACCGCATCACAATTGGCGATCAATCGTTTGGCGACGACGGCCAACTCCCAGGCACCGGGCACCCAAGCCACGACCACTTGCCTGTCCGGTATTCCGGCAGCGGCGATCGTTTCCAGAGACGCATCCAGCAATCTCGAGGTGATGGTTCTGTGGTAGGCGGAAACCGCGACGGCAATTTTTTTTGTCGCGACATCGCCTGGTTCGCCGGCGTCGAAAACAATCGTGGAATCCTTCATGCGATCACGACAAAGTGCCCGCTTTCAGGCTCAGCAGAAACTCGGCGTTCGATTGTGTCTTCCGCAGACGGTTGGTCAGCAACTCCATCGCATCCGGTGAATTCATCTCACTGAGTGCCCGCCGTATCAGGCAAATCCGCTCGAACTCATCCGCGTCAAACAGTTTTTCTTCACGGCGCGTACCGGACTGGTTGATGTCAATCGCCGGCCAAATGCGCTTGTCAACCAGTCGGCGATCGAGCACGATTTCCATGTTGCCGGTACCCTTGAATTCTTCAAAAATCACATCGTCCATTTTGCTGCCCGTGTCGATCAATGCGGTCGCGAGGATTGTCAGCGAACCACCTTCTTCGATTTTTCGGGCTGACCCGAAAAATGCTTTTGGTTTCTGCAGTGCATTGGCATCCAATCCACCAGAAAGGGTTTTGCCGGATTGCAGGCATTCGGAATTCCAGGCGCGGCCGAGTCGGGTGATCGAATCGAGGAAGATGATCACATCGACGCTGCTTTCTACCAGCCGCTTGGCTTTTTCCAGCACCATGTCGGCGACTTGAATATGCCGCGACGCAGGTTCATCAAAGGTCGAACTGATTACTTCACACCGTTGACCTTTGACTTCGCGTTCCATATCAGTCACTTCTTCCGGCCGCTCGTCGATCAATAGCATGAAGACGTAAGCCTGCGGAAAATTCTGCAGTGCCGCGCGCGCCATCTTTTGCATTAAAATGGTTTTGCCAGCCCGCGGTGGGCTGACGATCAGTCCACGTTGACCGAATCCGATCGGTGCGATCATGTCGACCACCCGCGTTGACATGCACTTCGGGTCGTGTTCCATCAGAATCCGCTGATCCGGGTGCAGTGGAGTCAGTTCGTCAAAATGAACCGAACGGGCGATTTCATTAGGATCCAGTCCGTTGACGCTTTCCACCCGCAACAAAGCGAAATAGCGTTCGTTTTCTTTCGGAGGCCGAATCTGACCGACCACGATCGCACCATTGCGCAAACTGAATTTGCGAATCTGGCTGGGAGAAACATAGATATCATCGGGGCAGCTCAAATAATGAAACTCCGGACTGCGAAGAAAGCCAAACCCATCCGGAAGAATTTGCAGTGTTCCCTCGCCATACATGAAGCCCCGTGATTTGACCGTCTGTTTGAGTATCTGGATGATCAAATCCCGTTTGGCGTGGGTCTGCGGATCGACAATTCCAAGTCGATCAGCCAGTTCACACAGCGCTTCGATCTTCATGCGTTGCAGCTCAGTAACATTGACGACGTCATCACTGTTGGCGATTTCATGATCCTTTTCCGTCAGTGGTTTGTAGCCTTCGCGGGAAATCTGTTCGGCGATCGAAAGTGCCTCGCCACCATGCTCGAGCTCGTTCAGTTTTTGGCTGACCTCAGGATCGATATCAAAATGGGGACGCCGTCCCGACGAATTCCGGAACGAGCGTTTCGGCGGGCGGTTAGAAACGGCTTCGCGCCGAGAATGGGAACGATTGTTTTCAGCCATGATTCAAGCTCTCTGCTTTCCGTACACAATCGCGACTTTGCCTGAGGCGCATCTGGGGGAGTGATCAGGTTTTTCGAGATTGCTAGTTATTCGGATGCGTTTGCAACTGGTAACTGCCATGATTTCCATAATTGTTGTACCTGCAAAAAAGTTCGGTCCGTATCCCCCGAATTGTCAATGATATCCGTCGAGCGTGCCCGTTTTTCCAAAATTGGCATTTGCTGTTTTTCCCGTTCCCGGAATTCCTCGACTGTCCATCTTCGCGACATCGCCCGCTGTATTCGTTTGTCTTCGCTGCAATCCACAAAAACCAGTTTGTCACACAAGTTGTCCCAACCCGCTTTGAACAACAATGGCGCATCCAACACGACAGCGATCGCACCGCGAGCCGAATGTACTTCAAGCTGATCCAGAATTCGTTCTCGGATGACAGGGTGGGTCAGTTTTTCCAATGTGGCAAGTTTTTCACGACCATGGACCGGATCGAAAACGATTCGAGCCAGCCGTTGGCGACTGATCTGGTCACCGTCAAATGGTCCGTCGCCAAAAGCCTGTCTGACCTGCAATTTGATTTGTTCTTCATTCAAAACTTCGTGACCCATCCGATCGGCGTCCAGAACAATCGCTCCCAATCGCGCAAACATCTTCGCGATGGCGCTCTTGCCACTGGCAATACCACCAGACAAACCGATCACGACAGGTCGAACCAATTTCGTTGTCGTCCGGGATTTTGAGTTATGTTGATTTTTTTGCCGTCTTATTCAACCGTCAGCGAAGATGGCGACGGGGATTCGCCAAATTCGAAAACTTGTTCCCGAAAACAGACGTATTCAAACGCGAGTACGGTTGAGAGCCTAAAGCATAGTCGTTGGAAGGACTTTTTTCCACTCGCGAGTCATACATCGATACCATTTATCAGCAAATTTCCTGTGCTTCCCTGTTCAACGAGGTAGGGGACTGTGATTCCAAGGTGAACGCCAGATGAAAATTTACTTGCAGGGCGAATTGCCAATCCGTTCGGTACAACGCTGGCACGAATTGGCAATTCGCCCGACAGGCAATCTGACGCTTGCCGGTCACCTAAAATGGCCGATCCCGTCAAGTTGCTGCCAGAAAAAAACAGGAAAATCCGACTTCGGCCCGGTAATTGGAGTTGGACACGGCGGATGGACTGCAGGGCTGCAAAATACGTAAGACTTCTCTGGAAACTTGACATGCTGGGCATTCATGAAGTTAAACTTGTGCAAGACTGACAGCTTGCGCAAAACACTGGCGATACGGCTGGAGTTGCACAATCCCCGAGAATCGCTCCAACCGGGACGACCAGCAGCTTGGCGGCTTGACTCAGCTGCAATAATTTGACAGTCATTTTCCTGCGTTTAGAATGAGAGTGCAGGAATCAATTGAATAGGCAACAGAGGAGTTCTTGATGGCAGCCAGGGAAAACCAGGGATACCTGATCGCAGTAATCATTCTGGTCCTGCTTGTACTGATCCTTGGGCTTCTGACGTTCTTCGGCTGGTCGAAGGCAAACGAGTACTCCGAGGGGGTCACCAAAGCCCAAACGGATCTGAATGTTGAACAGAAAGTTCGGGAAGCATACCAGGTCGAGGCGGAAATTCTACGCGCTTACATCGGCAATTCGGGTGAGAGCTTGGCTGAGGTTGACACCAAGCAAGAAACGTTCGACAGAATCCGGAATTCACTGACCGAAACACAGAAGTCGGCAATTCAGAACGTCGCGCTGCAGTTGGAGGACGTCAAGAAGACCTACGAAGCGGACATGCAACAGTACATCGCCCGCACCGAAGATGAACAGGCGGAAGAATTGACCTGGTCCAGCCTGATCCGGAATCTGATCGCCGTGACGGCCAAGAAACATAATGAACTGGCCGTCGCGCGCCGTGAAAATGAAGATGACCAATTGGATTTTCAGAATAAGCTGGACGCCCAAAAGAAAACGCTCGAAGAGACCGAAAAACAGCTGGCCGCCAAAGTCGAAGAGCTGGCCATGGCCAAAAAACTCTATTTGGAAAACGAGGACAAGCTGAACAAGGCGTTGACGAATACTCGGAACGAGCTAAAACAAGCCGGCGACGAGAACCAGAACAGCAGACAACAATTGACTGGCCAGATCAACAATCTGGAAACGTCCAATGGCAGTCTGGTTACGGAGAATGAGTCGCTCAAGACTCGCGTGACAGAATTGACAACCGAAAACTTCGATGTCGCAGACGGTCAAGTGTTGCGAACCGCTGGCGACAGCGTCTTTGTGAACATTGGCAGCGGAGACGGATTGCGACCCAATATGACCTTTTCAGTTTACGACAGCCAGGTAAACAATTTTGAAAGGAATCAACAGAAAGCGAAAATCGAGGTCTTGGAAGTCACCGGACTGCACACCGCTCGCGCCAAAATCACTGAAGAAGATGTGATTGTTCCGATCAAATCGGGGGACAACGTCGTCACTCCCACCTGGGATCCGGGTTACAGTGTTCCAATCGCTCTGGCCGGAATCTTTGATCTGGATGGAGATGGAAACTCGGACCGCCTGAGATTCATTCGAATGATCGAAAACAATGGCGGGACGGTCGTGGCTCAGCATGATGAAGAGGGCAAGATCATCGGCAAGATTGATTCCTCTACTCGCTATCTGGTGTTGGGTGGTTCCCCAGAGCCTGGTACTTTAAAACAGGACGCGCTGGGCAATGTTTATAATGCGATTCGAAAACTGGAAGCTGACGCCGAATCCCATACTGTGCAAGTCATTGACGTGCGCAAAATGATGAATTGGATGGGACTTCACAACAATGCCCAAATTGTTCGTGCTGACGGCGAAACCTCCGGTAACGGCTTCCGCGAACGCAAGCCATCGGTTGAGTCCAACGACGGCAACTCGACGCGCTGAAAATCGCGAAAACCCGCAAATTTTGCCGTAAAAGAATGAATTTCCCGTCCCCATTTTCCGGAAAATTCATTATCATTTTGCCGTAGCGGTAAGAATTCCTGTTTCCCGAGCATCACCATGGCAAGGAATGCCCAGCCGCATTTTGTGAACGCAGTGCGTACTTATTACGGGGAAATCGATGAAGATTATCGCTGGTTTAGTCAGTTTTTTTGTGCTGGGCAGCTTCGTGACAGTGATGAGTCCACTTGGCAAATCGGAGTCTCAGGCGATTGAGGAAGAATCCAGTTTTGGCGAACATGTCGAATTGGGTGATGTTCATTGGCTCCGCAATTTCGAACGCGGGAAGGCCCGGGCGGGATCGACAGGGAAGCCAATGTTTCTGCTGTTTCAGGAAATTCCTGGTTGCCAGACTTGCCGGGATTACGGAAATAATCCGTTGTCCCATCCGTTGGTTGTCGAAGCCATCGAAGAGCTGTTCGTGCCGGTCGCCGTATTCAACAACCGCGAAGGCACTGACGCAGAAATCCTCAAACGATTCCAGGAACCATCCTGGAATAATCCGGTCGTCCGATTCCTGGACACAGATGCATCCGACATCATTCAACGCCAGGATGGCGTGTGGTCCGTCGCCGGTACGGTTGATCGAATGGTCCAGGCATTGAACAGCGCCGGTAAAGAAGTCCCCGATTATTTGCCTTTGATTCAACCTTCACCTGCCGACATTGAGACCGCCGAATTCGCCATGTACTGCTACTGGGAAGGCGAATCACGTCTCGGCAGTCTGGACGGCGTTTTATCCACGCGTTCTGGCTGGCGGGACGGATTGGAAGTCGTGCAAGTCACCTTTTCACCAAGCCGGATCAGTTACAAAAAATTACTGGAATCTGCCCAGTCATTGGATTGCGCTTCCAAAGTTTTTGCCCATACCGATGAACAGTTGGACATCGCTCGTGCCGCCGTCGGTGATCAAGCAGCTCGAGCGTCCGGGGCAATGCGAGATGCCAAGGCATCGGATCAAAAATACTATTTGTCGCATTCCTTGTACCGCCATCTGCCATTGACCCCAACTCAGGCGACAAAGATCAACGCCGTGGTTAAACAACAGAAATCGCCGGAAAAGCTGCTTAGTCCGCGCCAACGGCAAATGATGGAGCTGATCGGATCAGCAGCGAAAACGGATAAATATGCGTTAAGTGGTTTTACGTTTCCCGACGATCCCAATCAGCTGGCGGACTATTATAAAAAGCTGACTGTCCGGTTGCGGGACTTGAATTCTTCCAACTGATTTCACTACTTTTAGGTAGGACGGACTGCTAGTTCGACCGTTGTGTTACTAGTGCTTTGCTCCGCTTAGAAATTAGGGTTGGCCAGAATCGAGTTTTCGGTCATCCTTCGCGTAACACGGAGGTGCCTTATGGAAAAGAAGTATATCGCTCGGTTGAGCGATCAGGTACGGCAACAACTAATTAAGCAGCATGACACGACAATGTGTCTCCGACCGACGTATCGGCAGTATTGACGCGTTGCGCAAAGAAACAACTGCCTGGGCGGAGGATGTCAGTATCCAACAACGGACCGTCGATTGGCGAATGCGAATCGACAACGCCCGCTGCAAGCAGAAATCGAAATACCCTAAAATTCAAAGGGAACAAAGCACTAGCCGCCAAACACGCCGTCGCCGGAAGGAATGTAGTGCTTACTCATTCAATCTTCCTTAATTAGAAAACAAACAAACCGGTGCACACCCTTTCGCAATCTGTCGCCCACTGTCTCGGCGGCTTTCACCAGGCGGTCGCATAATTAGCGAAGCCCATATCGCTGAAACCAATGACAATTGGTCCGCGATCGGATACACCAGCCGACTGTGCAATGATGTTCATCGCAAACGCAGTCGGCGAAACGCTACGAACTTGGGATACAATGGGGGTCGGGTCAAAAGTAAAACAAAAATTTATCGAATTTGAACGATTTGTTTATTAGCCAGTCGTTGCCGATGACAAAGTTATGGCGACCGGCATCCGGTTGTACCGGTCTTGAGGCGTCGGGTTCCAGGAGTCGGGTTCCCATTGGCGTTGCCAATGAGAGCTGCGGTGGCGAGCAGCCACTATGTCGAGCATTCGGATCCCATTGAACCGGGCCTGTTCGATGACAGCCCCTTCAAACCCCAGTATTATTTTGGTACTTTTTTTGGGGATTCGACACCGCATTACGCAAACAACTCTTCCACGCCTCGATTGGCATGAGTGGTTTCCTGAGAGTTTCTTTATTGGCCTGATTCTGGAGCGCAAGATTGCCAGGTTCGTTCAGCGAATCCGAGCGTCGGACCCGCAAAATGCGGATTGACCCCAAGCTGAAGGCATTGGGTTGGGAAGTGGTTCCGTTTGAGTATGGGAAGTCCATCCCCGATTATTCGAACCACGCGATTGAAGAATATCCGACCAGGAACGGACCTGCAGACTACGCGTTGGTGGCAAACGGGCAATTGGTCGGTATCGTTGAAGCCAAGAAACTTTCACTCGGTCCGCAAGGTGTCATGGAGCAGGCGGAACGATATTCAACGGGCATTTCAGGCAATCCCCATAACTTTCGCGGATACGCCGCGCCGTTTCTCTTTTCCACCAACGGCGAGGTCGTTTACTTCCACGATGTTCGGCACGAGCTGGAACTGACTCGCAGGATTGCGGATTTCTACACTCCCTCAGCCCTCGCGGAATTGATTACAACCGATCTCGAGGCCGCCTATGGCCGCTTGCAGCAGCTTCCAAACAACCACCCCATGTTGAGGCCTTATCAAGCCGATGCCAACCACGCGGTCGAGCAAGCCATTTTCGACCGCAAGCGGCAAATGCTCGTCGCCATGGCGACCGGCACGGGCAAGACTTTCACCACGGTCAATCAGATATATCGTCTGATGAAATCAGGGGCGGCCAAGCGAATCCTGTTCCTGGTTGACCGACGTGCGTTGGCCGCTCAAGCGGTGCGGGCGTTCGCTGCCTTTGAACCGGAACCCGGCCTGAAGTTCGACCACATCTACGAAGTCTACAGCCAACGGTTTCAGACAGGTGACTTTGGCGAAGACGAACCTTTTGACCCCAAGGTACTCCCCAGGAATTATCTGGAAGCCCCGACGCCCGGCCATGCGTTTGTCTACGTCTGTACCATCCAACGGATGACCATCAATCTTTTCGGGCGGCAAGCGGTATTCCAAACCGCATCCGACGAGGAAGTTGACGACGACGCAGAGAAACTCGGAATCCCCATTCACGCCTTCGACTTCATCGTTGCCGACGAATGCCATCGTGGCTACACAACCGGCGAGGTCTCCGTCTGGCGGGACACACTCAACCATTTCGACGCGATTCGCGTTGGCCTGACAGCGACCCCTGCCGCCCATACCAAGGCCTACTTCAAGGACGTGGTTTTCCGATATCCGTACGAGGATGCCGTCCGCGATGGCTACCTGGTCGACTACAACGCGGTGCGAATCGCGTCTGACGTGCGGATGAACGGCCTATTTCTCAATGAAGGAGAAGAAGTCGACATGGTCGACCTCGAAAGCGGTGCCGAGACACGCGATTGCCTCGAAGACGAACGGCAATTCGATAGCAGCGAAGTCGAACGGAACGTCACGTCACCCGACTCCAATCGCAAAATTGCCATCGAGCTGAAGAAGTATGCCGACGAACACGAGCAGACGACAGGTCGATTTCCCAAGACGCTGATCTTTGCAGCGAACGACCTGCCACACGGGTCGCACTCCGACCAACTCGTCGAAGTCTGCCGCGAAGTGTTCGGACGGGGCGATGCCTTTGTCCGCAAGATCACAGGCCGCGCCGACCGGCCGCTTCAACTGATTCGCGAGTTTCGTAATCGCAAACAACCCGGCATCGTCGTCACGGTCGATCTGCTGACCACCGGCATCGACATCCCCGACCTGGAGTTCATTGTCTTCCTGCGTTCAGTGAAATCCCGTATCCTGTTCGAGCAAATGATGGGTCGTGGCACGCGCCGGGGCGAGCACTACCCCGATAAATCCCATTTCGTAGTCTTCGATTGCTTCGACGGAACACTACTCGAGTACTTCCGTAAGGCGACAGGCATCACAGCGGAGCCGCCCGACAAACCCGCGCGCACCATGCAACAAATCATCGACGACATTTGGAGTAACCGCGACCGCGACTACAACGTCCGCTGTCTGGTAAAACGGCTACAGCGGATTGAAAAGGAGATGGATGCTTCCGCACGCGAGGACTTCGCCGCCTTTGGTGTCCCCCACGGCGATGTCGCGAAGTATACCCGTTCGTTGCCCAGGCAGCTCAATGACGACTTCGTCGAAGCGATGAAGCTGCTTCGCGACAAAGAATTCCAGGACCTGCTGGTCAATTATCAGCGCCGCCAGAAAATATTCTTTCGTGCCACCGAATACGAAGACACCGTCTCCAGCGCCTATCTCATTCGCGACGGCAAGGGAAACGAACACAAGCCGGAAGACTATCTTGCCGCATTCATTCGCTTCGTGGAACAGAACACCGACAAGGTCGACGCCATCAGCATCCTGCTCGACCGCCCCCGCGACTGGAATACGTCCGCCCTGTCGGAACTCAAGGACAAACTGGCGACGGCTCCCGAACGATTCACAATCGAAAACCTCCAGCGTGCTCACCTGTTGCACTATCACAAGGCCTTGATTGAAATCATTTCGATGGTCAAGCATGCCGCTGACGAGGCTCAGCCGCTGCTGACCGCCGAAGAACGCATAGAGCGGGCATTCGCCAAGCTTACCTTCAACAAGTTGTTCACCGACGAACAACAGAAGTGGCTCGACCGCATCTGCGACCATTTGGTTGCGAATCTGTCGATTGACCAGGAAGATTTCCTTTTAATGCCTGTGTTTGAACAGTCCGGCGGTTGGGTTCAAGCCAATCGCGTATTCGACGGCAAACTCCAGGAACTACTCGTCGAACTTAACGAAGCCATCGCGGCTTAGCACGTAGCAGCGTCTCTCCGAGACGCGAATGGGCAGTCCCCATTTACCGCAACAGACCGCAACCGCATTTCGACCACCAGATTGCCCAAACAATTCCTAGTTCACTCGTCCGCATCCGTCGATTGAAAATCGCTTGACACAATTCCGCCGAGTCTTGGAAAGACTCGCCTACGTGAGAACCTACGTGATCTCCTTGCAGAAATGCCGATATTCGCTTTCCCGCAAATTGGCGGCAGTCGGATTGTTTCCAATATAGCGCCGGTAATGCTCGAATTGCGACTCGCTGCGTATCAGGTGATCGAACTGGTCGACCTGCCAGAATTCTCCTTTGATTCCCTCTGCCGCGTTGATTTTTCTCGCCGTAAAGCGCTTCCATTCCTCACATTGTTTGAGCATCACCTCCTCGCTGCAAAATGCGGCAATGAAGTGGCAGTGGTTGGGCATCACAACCGCATCGGTCAGGAAATAGCGATCCTCGTCAAAGTGCCGCAAGCTCTTGATAACTTCCAGCGCATGTTGCGTTTTGCGCAGCAAGCACCGTCCGTATCCGGCATCAAGGTACTTATCTCGCGTCGCGAATAGCTTCCAATGAACATTGCCTCTGGCGGCATCGTCGCGCAGCATCAATTCCGCCCTCCAATCGCCCTGCGCAGAAAGTCCCTCGTCGCCCAGGACTATTGCGATGTCCACATCCAATCGCTGGCAAGCCGACGCTGGAAGTGAATCGGCCAATCGCCAGGTAATAAAACAAAGCGTACCCGCCTGAGCCCAATGCGGCAGCCCGCGCTCAAGCACCGAGTAACTTTCATTCCGATCAAAGAACGCAACGTCTTCTTTCTTCACGGCTGGCCTCCGTCTCGTTAAAAACGGTATCATACATGTAGCAGCGTCTCTCCGAGACGCCGTGCAACTCAACCCCCGCCTAATCAATTAACCGGCAAATCAACTGGAAATTGTAATAATACCCGACGAATGTCAAGTCACGGCAACGCAAGCCTTGGAAAGACTCTGGGTGGCTACACGCGAGTCTTGGAAAGACTCGCCTACGTAGCCGAGTCTCTCCGAGACTCGAAACTCCGCGCGAAGCTCCGAAACTCGATCCCCGTCAACCGTAAATTCAACTGAAATCCGCCCAACAATGACTGACGTAGTCCAAAAGCTCTGGGGCTTCTGCCATACGCTTCGCCATGACGGGATCGACTACGGCGACTACATCGAGCAAATCACGTATCTCCTCCTTTTGAAAATGTCGGATGAACGCGACATCGACCTCACGAAAATCAAGATGCGAGCAGTCGATGACTCGAAGAAAACCACGACACTTAACTGCTCCTGGCCAGCCCTCACGTCCAAAGCGGGAACTGACCTGACCGATTACTACGCCAATGTTCTGCGCGCCCTCGGCCAGCAGGAAGGATTGCTTGGCGACATTTTCTCCGGGGCTCAGTCACGGTTCAATAAGCCGACCAGTCTCAAGCAACTCCTGACCACTGTCGACGAGACCGAGTGGACGACGCTCGAAGTCAACGTCAAGGCCGACGCCTTTGAGGGTCTGTTGGAAAAGGCAGCCAGCGAAGGCAAGAAGGGGGCGGGACAGTACTTCACGCCGCGACTCCTCATTCATTCCATCGTCCGCTGCATGAAGCCCGACCCGCGCACGGGCAAAGACTACAAAATATGCGACCCGGCCTGCGGCACTGGCGAGTTTCTTGTCTCGGCCTACGAATGGCTGCTGGGCGTGACAAAGAACGGGGCCGACCTCGACCGGCAAACTGCCAAGCGAGTGAAAACGAACACCTACTTCGGCCAGGACCTTGTCGCGCGCCCCCGTCGTCTGGCCCTGATGAATCTCTACCTGCACAACCTGGAGCCGCATATTGGGCTGGGCGACTCGATCTACGACCCGCCGCCGGGCGACCGCTTCGATTGCATTCTCACCAATCCCCCCTTCGGCACTCGCGGAGCGAATCAGGCCCCCACGCGGGACGACTTCACCATCGCCACGAGTAACAAGCAACTCAATTTCCTGCAGCATGTGCTCACCACGCTGAAGCCGGGCGGTCGGGCGGCGGTCGTTGTGCCGGACAACTGCCTGTTCGCCGACCAGGCGGGCGAGGTGTTCAAACTGATCACCGAAGATTGCGACCTGCACTCCGTGCTGCGGCTGACCAATGGCACATTCACGCCGTACAGCCCCGGCACCAAGACGAACGTCGTCTTCTTCACCAAGGGGTACCCGACCGAAACCGTCTGGATTTACGACAACCGCACCAACATACCAGGCATCACGAAGAAAGACCGCCCGCTTTCGAAAGAGCATTTCACCGGATTCGAGAAATGCTACGGCAAGGACCCGAACGGGCAGGCCAAGCGGAAGACGAACGACTCACCCGACGACCGTTGGCGGAAGTTCAGCATCGCCGAGGTAAAAGAACGCGACTTCAAGCTCGACAGTCTCAAGTGGCTGCGAGACGAATCGCTCGACGACGCCGACGACCTGCCGCCGCCGGAGCAACTGGCGACCGACGCGATTTCAGAACTGGAGAATGCGATTCTCGAACTCAATGGCGTTGTCGCGTTGCTGGAGAACGGAAGCTGATTGAACAGCGACACTTTTACGTAGGCCAGTCTGTCCCAGACTGGCGTCGACTGGCGTACAGACCGTATTATCCGAGCCTCGGAGAGACTCGACTACGTGGGCTAAAATGCTGATTCTGTCGCTGTCCAACTAAAAAAGACGCAAAACTGCAAGGAGAACTAATGGCGAAGACACCAAGGACCAAAGTGACATTTGGGTCGGCGACGGTCGACCATTTCAGCCCAAAGCTGAACGACGTACCAAAGGCAATCAATGTGAATGTAAGCTTTGAAGAAGCATTAAAGCTTCATCTTAGTCTGGGCCAGGCACTGGGAAAGCTGAATAGCTACAACCGCTCGACGAAACAAGGCCGCGATGCTGCCGTGAATTTGTGCATTTACACACAGCAGGGACGCATCGCTGTAGTCGAGGGCAAGAAACAAGCGAAGAACGGAAAGCAGACGTAGATTGCCCACTCCCATGGCTAACACAGCCACATATGGCCGAGAAACAACTACTGCTGACAGCGACGGACTGCCAGAAGGATGGGGTGCTGCGCCGTTGGGACAACTCATTTCACCATCGAACGAGAAGATTGAACCGTCGCTTTGCCCGAATGCACCGTATCTCAGTCTTGAACATATCGAGTCCGGCACGAATCGAATCGAATCTCAGGGCAGAGCATCGGATGTTCGCAGCACCAAGGCTGTCTTCTTTGCCGGCGATATTCTATATGGAAAACTGCGTCCATATTTAAACAAAGTCACCATTCCGGATTTCGATGGGGTCTGCTCAACAGACATCCTTGTGTTCCGACCAACTGAAATCGTATCACAGCAATACATGCTTCGGTTTCTTTCTCAATCGTCGTTTGTCCAATATGCGACTGATCATCAAAAAGGGAACAGCCTGCCGCGCGTTTCATTTGGTGACTTGGCAAAATATCCCATGCCGCTGCCACCCCTCGCGGAGCAAAAGCGAATCGTGGCGAAGGTCGAGGCCCTGTTGGTGCGGGTGAACAAGGCCCGCGAGCGGCTCGACCGCGTGCCGGGCATCCTCAAGAAGTTCCGCCAATCCGTCCTCGCCGCCGCCTGCTCCGGCCGCCTCACCGACGACTGGAGGGAGGAGAATCCAAATTTCGAGTCAGCAGAGGTGATAGTCGACGTCGTTCAAGGGTTGCGAACCGCAAAGCGCATTTGCGAATTTCCCCCCATTGTGAAGCGGAGAGGCGACCTTCCGAAAATTCCTGACAGTTGGTGTTGGACAACATTCGGGTTTTTGATGAAGGACCTTCAGAATGGAATTTCGACGAAGCCAAACCTTCACCCACCAGGCGTTCCAATCCTAAGAATTAGTGCGCTGCGTATAGGCAGCGTATTTCTTGATGACTATCGCTTCCTCGAAGCCACAGATGACTTGGTAGAGCGTTATGCCCTCGTAGACGGTGACTTGCTATTCACTCGGTACAACGGAAGCTTGGACTTGCTAGGTGTTTGCGGAATGGTTAGAGGCGTTGGCGAAAGCATCATTTTGCATCCCGACAAGTTGATGCGGGTTCGATTCGACCATGACTATGTTGACAAAGAGTACGTAGAGCTTTTTTTCGGAACTCCATTCGCTCGTGACCAAATGACGGCGAAGTCGAAATCGTCGGCCGGTCAGCAAGGTGTGTCGGGAAAGGATGTGAAGCAGCAACTTGTGGCTCTGCCGCCCAAAATAGAGCAGCAAGAGATTGTTCGACGTGTTCGCAATTTAATTGGTGCGATGAACGAAGTCGGAGACCATGTCGCAGTTGCAAGCAGCCGGTCAGAGTCAATCACTCAGTCGGTCCTAGCCAAGGCATTCGCCGGAGAGCTTGTCGAAACCGAGGCCGACCTGGCCCGCCGCGAGGGCCGCGGCTACGAACCGGCGTCGATGCTGCTCGCGCGCATTGCCGCCCTCCGGCCTGTGTCCGAAAATGGAAAGCCTACCAGAAAGAAACCCGCTAACGCTGGGATAAAATAATGGCAGAAGGCGAAGGTAGATTCGGATCGCTCAGCAAGAGTGAATGGAATCCGACTACTTTCATTCGCTTTGAACAAGGGCTGGATACGAGCATGGGGACGGCTCGCATTTTGACAGATGCTGGCCCAGCTTATTTGAAGGGACTTGGGAATCGGCAAGGTCCGCATCCGCTAGCTTGCGAACTGGTCGCGACAAAACTCGCTGACTGGTTCGGTCTCCCCACGTTTCAGCACGCCATCATTGAAATCGACGATTCGGTTGATGAGATTCCATTTCATCGAGGAGGTAACGTAAAATCTGGACCTGCGTTCGTGACGCGTGCGGCATCTGGCCACACTTGGGGCGGGAGTGAAGTGGAACTGGCTGATTTGGTGAACCCACAGGACGTGGGAAGACTCGTAGTTTTTGACACATGGGTGAGCAATTGCGACCGTTTTCCCGCCGATTTGACGCAACGTCGCCCAAACTATGATAATGTATTCCTGGAGGACCTCAGCGGCGACGATGTGGGGAAGACTCGGCTCATCGCCATGGACCACACGCACTGTTTTTCGTGTGGCCGTGACTTGGACGATAGCCTAACGCATATCGATCGGGTCAAGGACGACCGGCTGTACGGGCTCTTCCCGGCATTCAGGTCACTGGTCCATCATCAAGCTGTTGAGGAAGCCATTGACCGACTAAGTCAGGTGACGGTAGATGTTGTACGTCCAATTGTCGATTTAATCCCCAAGGAGTGGGACGTAAATGCAGCAGCGAGAGAAAGGCTTATTGTTTTTGTAGTTCAAAGAGCTGCATTCGTTGCGGAGACTGTTCTCGAAGCGGTCAGTAAACAGTGCTGGCCCGACCGATTATTCGGTAGCCATTGAAAGGGTGACGTCATGAAGCCAAAACGAGGGTATTATAGTCTGATTCAGTTCTGCCCAAACGCATCTCGTTTGGAAGTCGTCAATATCGGCGTCGTCCTGTTTTGCCCTGAGGTTGAGTTCCTCGATGCAAGGACGTCTGGCAATAATAGCCGAGCGGAAAAGCTCGTAGGTCGCGGTAATCTTGAACGTTCGGCATTAAATGCAGCGAAGCGGTCCATCGAACGTCGCCTGGAAGTTGACAAGGAGTCGTTCAAGGACATCAACGACCTTCGCAAGTTTATCGATACTCGTGGCAACTGGTTGAAACTCACCGAGCCGCGACCATTGAAGGTATTCGATCCAACGGAAGAGCTGGAAAAACTCTATGCTGAATTGGTAGGGGGCGTTTCGTTGCGAGGGCGTCGGCTGGAAGAAAAGCTGCTGTTTCCCAGTCTAAACACGACCTTTGAAAAACTTCATGCCGAAGGGCGCGCTCAATTGGACATCAGGGTTACGGTTCCAGTCATGGAACGGACGATCGATGTGCCCTACGCCTATCAGAATGGAACCTGGAATTTGATCAAGCCGCATCATTTTTCAGAGCGTAGGCGTAGCGCCGTGGATGCTGCAATTCGTCTTGCAATGGAAGGTGACCTCTTGCGACGTCACGGGACGACGCAGGACGAACCTGCGCAGCTGATCGTGGTCTCAGCGTTTGAAGATGAAACCAGTCCCGACCTAATGGAGCGAGTCACAAATCTGTTCGACGAATACGACGTAAAGAATGTGCCAAGTAACGGGATCGACGCATTCATTGCCGGTGTAATGTTGGAGGCTCACTAAGCGGTCTTTCGACCAACTCCCTGTTAGCCGCGTCGCCGACGGCAAAGTTGACCGTCGCGTTTATGAAGTTCGTTGCCGGTGACACAGTCGTCGCGATCGGAATCCGGTCGTACCGGTCGTGAGGAGTCGGATGCCAACTGGGGGGGCGGAGGAGAGAGTTGTAGGGAAGAGTCATCGCGTACGGAGGATGTTTTTTCCAGCCGGGAACTGTTCCGCTCTGGCTCGGAATCGTTCCGCTCCTGCTCGGAACTATTCCACTCCAGCTCGGAACCGGTCCACTCCTGCTCGGAACCGTAGGACTCCTGCTCGGAACTGTTCCACTCCAATGCGATATCGTTCCGGTCCAGCCCGTGCACAAATTGCAGACCGACGATCAGCCACGCAGCAACAGCGAATGGTTGCCGGTTGACTCTTCGGGCAACAACAACCGTCGAACCGGAACAGTCCCGTCAGCCCCAGGTCTCCGGACGATTTGGTTTTTCTCCGGGCGTGGCGGGTCCGGGGAGCGGTTTTGCAAACGGCAGGTAGTCGCCAATCAGGTTCCAGTCCATACCGTTTCCCCACCCCGTGCCATGATCACTGGCGATGCGATCTCGTGACGTTTCGCTGATGCGATGCGAGCCAAATGCCAACAGCGAAAGTACCTTTCCGGGGCGCAGATGTTCGCTGGCCCATGTCAAAGGTGAGTCGCCATGCGCGTCTCTGGCTTCGCGATCCGCACCATGGTCCAACAGATACCGGATGGTATTTTCATCAGCGTAAGCGGCGGCACGATGCAGCGGGGTTTCGCCTTTGGTGCGAACGTCCCGCATGAATGCCTCCGTTTCGACACCGGCAATCGTTCGGGCGTTCACGTTGGCACCCTGCTCGACCAGCAATTGCACCGTGAACAGATAATACGGACGTCCCGCTTTTGCCAGCGCTCCATGCAATGGCGTTTCACCCGTCTGTGGGACGGCACAGTTGACGTCCGCACCATGCTGAATCAGAAAATCACAGACTTTCCAATGCCCAAAAAACGCTGCGTTCCCCAGTTCGGCGTTGAGATCGATCGACGTCAGATCGCCTGCATGGTGAAGTGCCGTCCGCAATGCAGTCACG
>JBGSXT010000863.1:0-8361 GCA_041751295.1 Mariniblastus sp. | reverse complement strand
CACTTCTCCTCCGCGCGATCCGGGGCCGGGCCCGAAATCGATCATATGGTCGCTGGCCCGCATCGTGTCTTCATCGTGTTCGACAACGACCACGGTGTTGCCGAGGTCGCGCAGGCGGCAGAGTGTATTGATCAGCCGGTCGTTATCGTTGGGGTGCAAACCGATCGATGGCTCGTCGAGGATGTACAAAACCCCGACCAGCCCCGCGCCAATCTGTCCCGCCAGCCGTATTCGCTGGCTCTCACCACCCGACAGCGTCGGCGCAGTCCGATCCAGCGTCAAATACTCCAGGCCGACGTTCAACAGAAAACCTAGCCGATTGCGAATCTCCTTGAGGGGCTCTGTTGCTACGAACTGACGAGTATCATCCAGTTCAAGGCCAGAGAAAAATTCGGCCGCATCGGCAATCGATAATTGGCAGACTTCGGGCAATGTTTTATCGGCGTTCGATTTGAATTTACTGTTGCTGGTTGGCAACCGGTAATGACGAGCCTGCTGATTCAGACGCTGCCCTTCGCATGTCGCACAGGGCACATCGTTCATGTAGGTTTCCAGCTCGCGGATTTTTGGCGCACTTTTGAGCTGACGATACTTGTCATCGAGTTCCGGAATTACGCCGGCGAACGTCCCACCATACTTCATTGGCGAATTACCGCCGCGCCAGGTGAAGGTGATATGCAAATCATCGGTTCCGTACAGCCAGACGTTTTGCAACTCCAGGGGCAATTCTTCCCAGGCCGTTTCCAGCATCGTGCCCGCTGGCAGTTTTTTGTTTCGCTCAACAGTTTCAGCGACCCCTTTGTAGACATGCCGTCGCCAGCGCCCTAGGTCCTGCCATTTCCCCAACAATTCGAAGCAGCCCTGTTGGAACGAGCGGGTGGTGTCTGGAATCAACAGCTCCGGATCAAAGGTGAAGACGCGTCCTAAACCATCGCAACCGTCGCACATCCCTTGCGGACTATTGAAGCTAAACATTTGCGGCGTCGGTGGCGTGAAACTGATTCCGCACGAGCTGCAGGCGTAGTCGGCCGAATAGACACGGCCTTCCGGCTTGACCCGTTTGGCTGGCGTCGTCGAGTTTGCTTCCACCGGTTTTGGCGATTCGTCTTCTGCCACAACGATCAATGACCCTTTGCCCAGCTTGAGTGCCAATTCGGTGGCTTCGGCCAGTCGGCTGCGAATTTTGGTTGACTGTTCTAATCGATCGACAACGACTTCGACATCGTGCCGCCGACGGCGATCCAACGCGATATCTTCGGACAATGATCGGATATCGCCATCGACCCGGACACGGGAGAATCCCTGTTTCAACAAATCAACGAAAACTTCACGATGTTCACCTTTCTGCGCACGCACTATTGGTGCCAGAACGGTGTACTTGGTACCGATTGGTATCTGCAGGATGCTGGCGATGATCTGGTCCCGCGATTGGGCGGCAATCGGTTGATTACATTTTGGACAATGCCCCTGACCGACTCGCGCATATAGGACTCTCAGGTAATCGTAGATTTCCGTGATCGTGCCGACAGTGCTGCGGGGATTGCTGCCGGATGATTTTTGCGAAATCGAAATTGAGGGGCTTAGACCGGAAATCAGGTCGACATCCGGCTTGGGCATTTGGCCCAAAAACTGGCGGGCAAAACTGGACAGGCTTTCGACATACCGCCGCTGCCCTTCCGCGAACAGCGTGTCGAACGCCAGCGAACTTTTGCCGCTGCCACTCACTCCGGTCAGGCAGATCAACCTGTTTCGCGGCAGGATCAGGTCCACGTCGCGCAGATTATGTTCCCTCGCACCCTTGATCACGATGTCCGATACAGGCATGTTGGTCGAGTTTCCCTTGGGTTGGCGGAATCAGACAAAACCTCGCATTCTAGGTGAAGCAACCGCAAGGCCTCAATGAGACATGGCACGATAACAACAAGATTGCTGTCTTAATTGTGACGCGTCGTCCAGACTTCTGATCGGAATGTTCGCGGGTATTTACGAATCGTCAACTATGTTTGAGATCGTTCGACAGCGACGGCTGTAAAGGCTAGAATTTGTCGGACTACGCAACCTGCAAAAAGAGTCTATCCCAAAAAGGGGTCTGACGCTTTCTGGCTTCGAAGGGCCTGACCCCTTTTTGGGATAGACTCTATTTGTCGTGGTAGGCAACCGCAATGTATGTTTGTCGACAACAATCATCCCGGGACAGTTATGAAAACCGCCATTCGATTCGCGCTGATGTGCGCGACAATTTTTTTTGGAATTGAAAGTACAGCTTTGAACGCCCAATCACCGGCCAACGAAAATGGCCAAGTCGAAGTTTTGTTCGACGGCAGTTCACTGGACAATTTCCGGGGCTACGCCGCTGAAGATATTGGCAGCGGCTGGTCGATCGCAGACGGGGCCTTGATGTTCGACGGCAACGGCGGCGGTCAGGATATCATGACCAAAAAGAAATACGAAAACTTTGAACTCAGCTTTGACTGGAAAGTCGTCGAAGGGGCCAACAGTGGTGTCATGTACCGGGTGACCACGGGCGACAGCGCACCGTATTTGTCGGGCCCCGAATACCAGATTCTTGACGACGCCCATCATCAGGATGGCAAAAACGCCAGTACATCAGCAGCAAGTTTATACGGTCTGTACGCCCCGGAAAAAAAGTTGCTGAAACCGGTCGGCAGTTGGAACAGCGCCAAAATCGTGGTTCAAGGTGATCGTGTTGAACATTGGCTTAATGAGACCAAAGTCGTCAGCGCGGAATTCGGCAGCAGCGATTGGAACCAACGTGTCGCCGACAGCAAGTTCAAGGATTGGAAGAAATTTGCCGCCAGCCCGTCCGGACACATCTGTTTCCAGGATCATGGCGACAAGGTCTGGTTTCGAGACATTAAAATCCGTCTGCTCGATTGACTTCCGAAGACTTGCCTCTTCGCCCAACACTCATTTGATAAGTTCGCATGGTCCGCGACATTTTGTCTTGAACCGTCGTAGACGTTGGTCATCAACGTTTTTGTGTAACCGTTAGCGCGGCTGGGGTCTGACGCAGTTTTCGGTGGCAAAAAACCTGATTTTGCTGATCCATACGATCGCGAAAGATGGGTCTGACCCCCCCTATGAAGTGCCGCCATTGTAGAACAATTGTCCCCAATTGTTCCGCAAGCTCATTTCCCGGACTGGACTTCAACGCCGAACAATTGGGGACAATTGTTCTACAATGTTGAACCGTGAACGAATTGGGTTTTTTGAACCCGGAAAAAACCTGGATCGGTTCCCGTTGATGTGTTTTGGTTCCGGCCTGTGTCCTATAATTCCGGTTGACCCGCTTTCTTCCGAACATGTCATGATCCGACCGATTGATTTACTGATTGTCATTTCTTTCGTCATCGCTTGTATTGGCTGCGAAGAACCCCAAGAAATCCGTCAGTATCGGGTTGCCAAGTCGCGATCCGATTTGGGCGAAATCGGCCAACGACGCATCGCCGTACCGCCCGCTGTTACCAGAGATTCGCGGATGGTTGTTGCCATTTCCGAACGCAGCGATGCCACCTGGTTCTTCAAAATTACCGGTTCCGTCGCAGCCGTCGACGCGACACAATCGCAATGGACAAAAATTCTGACCGAACTGAAGTTTGACGAAAACGAAAAACCGGAATGGACGGTTCCTGAAAACTGGGTTGCAGGACCCCCGCAATCGATGCGTTTTGCAACGTTGCTATCCAGCGTACCGGGGCAGGGTCAGGTCGAAATGGCCATCTCCAGTCTTGGCCCAGACCAGGACCTGCTCAGCAATGTGAACCGCTGGCGGGAACAGCTTGGACTGGCGGCCATGCCGCCGGAACAATTGGAACTGGAACAACTGTCGTCGCCAGCCGGAGAGTTGCAACTGTTTGACGAGACCGGATCGCTGTCTTCGCAGCCGCTGATGACTGGATCGCCGGATTCCGAACTCAAATACGATATTCCCGATGGCTGGAACAAAGGGCCTGCCAACCCGATCGTCAAAGTTCGTTTGACCCAAGGCGCGGATGCGGACGCATTGCAAATCACGGTCACGCAATTGCCGGCCGCCGCTAACCAATGGGTTCCCAACGCTGCGCGGTGGGCCCATCAGGTCGGGATGGAAGTTGACAACGAATTTCTGGAAAAAAATTCTACAGAAGTTACCGTCGATCAGTTGTCCGGCAAACAAATCCAGTTAATCCCCGCCGACGAGTCGTTGAAGATCGCCATCGTTGGCGTGATGCTGGTCCGCGATGATCTGGCCTGGTTTTTCAAAATGACCGGCGACCGGAACGCGGTCACGGCCAACGAGAAGACATTTAGAGAATTTTTGAGTTCATTTAGGTTCCAGTAAATCCGATGGCAATCCACTCCACTGCAGAAACTTTACAGGCTACCCCGGCACGCTCAAGCAGTTCCAGTTTGACGGACGTTGTCCGGGCGATGATGGCACCGCTGGCTTCATTAAAACTGACTGTGATCCTGTTGGCACTGTCCGTCTTTGTGGTCTGGGTGATAACGCTGGAACAGGCAACGATTGATATCTGGGAATTGAAGCACAAACATTTTGGCAGTGCGTTTGTGTATGTCCCGTTCAGTACTTTTCTGCCGCCGAAGTGGTATCCCGACCTGTCTCGTGGTGGTGCAGGATTCTTTCTGCCGAGTGGTTTTACTTTGATTGTCGCCATGTTGATCAACTTGACAGCGGCACACATGTTGCGGTTTCGGCTGCAGGCATCGGGCGCCCGATTGTTGATTGGAATTGTCGTGTTGAGCGCTTCTGCCGGATTAACATGGGCCATCATTTTCAACGGCCAGGACGCGGACGGATTTCAGGGCCAACCCCCGATTCCATGGCAATCGATGTGGCGTTATTTGCAGATCGCGGTTCTAGGATTGGGAATCGGTTCCGTATATGCATCGATCGCGGTCGGAAACGATCGCAACGTTGAGCGGATTGGGTTTGGGATGATCGCCGTCGTCCTGTTTGGGCTGTTGGGCATCAGCCTGTATTTTGGTGAACGGGCCTTTATAGGCGATTCGGCGATGAGAATCCTGTGGCAGCTGTCCGAGGCCACAATTGCAGCGATGGCCGTTCTGGCGGGTTGCATATTGCTGTTCAAGCGCAAGGCCGGGATCGTGCTGCTGCACCTGGGGATTGCCGGCCTGCTGTTGAATGAAATCTATGTGACGGCAACCAACGAAGAGTATCGCGTTTCGTTTGAAGAAGGTCAGTCCGTGCATCATGCCATCGATTTGCGCGATACGGAGTTCGTTGTCCTTGATCGCAGCGACAGCGAATTTGATGAAATGACCGTCCTGCCTGGAAAAATACTGGCCTCGGCCGAATCGGTCATTGATGATCCGAGACTGCCATTCAAAATCAATTGCCTGGAGTATCATAAAAATTGCGATATCGTTCGCGTCGGGCCTCATGCCGACAACCAGGCCGATCAGGGTATCGGACAGGACTACATTGCGGTGGCCCAGAAACCGGCGGCCGGTGCAGACGCCAATGCTGGCGTTGATAAAGCAGGTGCCTATGTCGAACTGATTGATCGAGCCAGCAACAAACCGATCGGCGTGTATCTGGCCAGTCAAGCCGCTTACGAACAAGGTCTGACCGATACGGTCAGCATCGGCAAAAAAAACTTCCAGATCGGTCTGCGTTTCAAGACGGTCTACACACCCTATGCGCTGAAACTGAATGATACGCAGGCCAAATATTATGTGGGGACAGATATTCCCAGTTGGTTTTCATCGGACATCGAAATCTCCGATGAACAGAACGGGATTACCAGCAACCAGAAAATCTGGATGAACAATCCGTTGCGCTATCGCGACGAAACGTTCTACCAAGTGACTTACCAGAAAGATGAAGAAAGCGGTAACGAACTGTCGGGCATTCAAATCGTCAGAAATCGCGGTTGGATGATCCCTTACGTCTGTTGCATGTTCGTTGTCGTCGGACTGGTGGCCCAGTTTCAACAGACGCTCACCGGGTTTCTGATGAAGTCAGGCCGTAAACTGGACGGATCGGAAACGGCGACGGCAACACAGCGCGCTCGATTGGCGGCGTGGCTGCCGACAATTTTGCTGCTCGGCGTTGGGGGGCTCTATTTCGGGTCCCAGCTTGCCCAATCGATTGCGCCGACAGTGACAAAAGCGGAAGGCTCAGAGATTCGACTCGACCTGCTTGGCAAGATGCCAGTCACGTATGGCGGACGGGTGCAGCCGCTGGACTCCTACGCCCGGAATCTGGCGCGACAGTTGTCCAACCGGGAGGAAGTCAAAGACGGTTTGGGGTTCAATCAACCGGCCATTCGCTGGCTGGCTGACGTGATGTTTGGAGCGTCAGGAGCCGACGAATACGAAATCCTGCGGATTGAAGATCTGAATGTACAGAACGCGCTCGATTTGCCCCGTCGCAAGGGACTGAAATACAAATTTTCGGAAATCCGCGATGCCAATGCGAAGTTAATGGAGTTGCTGATGGCAGCGGATAATGCGGCGAAGACGAACGTCGCTGATGCGGAAAGTACGGCTGACGGTGAAGCTGAAGAGGAAATTGACAAATCGGTATTTCATCAACGACTCAATGAAGTATTTAACAAGAGCCGTTTGCTGATCGGTGCGACAGCAGCGTTTTCCGGAACAGAGGGCCGTTACAAAAAGGGTGATTTGTTGGAGCGATTGGAAGTCGCAGCCAATGTCGCGCGGACAAAATCGGCGATGCCGTTTGCGCTGCCCACCGGCAATGAAGACGAGCCGTGGATGCCTCTTTCGCTGGCGCTTGAACGGCAATGGCTGGGCGAAATGGCCAGCGAATTGGAACAGCCCAACATGCAAACCCTGGCCAGCCATTTGATCACTTCCCAATTGCAAGAGATGAAACCGGAATTGGTCAAGCAACAGATAATCAGCAGCCTGTTGCGTTACGAAGAAATCGTTGAAGGGTTGTCGGCACGATTCGGATTGGACGATCCTGATGAGTTGAGGGAGGCGATTTCACGTAACTGGCATCTGGTTCCGGAGAAGTTGTACGCTGATGAATTGGCGGCAGCGGAGAAAATGGTTGATTTTCACTTGCAACGGTTGCAATCGGAAAACGTCGAATTGGTTGGCAAGATGTTGGCGGAAATCAATGGCGGAACCGAATTGAGCAGTCTGCCGGATGCCGGAATCATCAACAATCTGGCGGAATTGAAGCAGGCATATTTGGATGGCGATGCAGCGGACTTCAATGCGCGGCTGGAGCAACATCTGACTGCTATTGAAAATGAGCCGCCAGCTGATTGGAGCAGAACATCGCAGGGCTGGGAAATTGCCTACAATTATTTTTCGCCATTCCATGTTGCCATGTGCCTGTATTTGGCTGGCTTTGTGGTCACTGTCTTGTCATGGATCGGACTGCGGGATTCCCTCAATCGGGCCGCGTTCTGGCTGCTCTGTCTGGCGCTGCTGGTACACATCGGCGGTATCGTGGCGCGGATCGTCATCTCCGGTCGACCTCCAATTACCAATCTGTATTCGTCGTTCGTGGTCGTGACGGCCTGCTGCGTACTCGCATTGCTGGTCATTGAACGTCGGACCCGACTGGGCTTGGGGAATTTGCTGGCGGGATCATGCGGTTTTCTGACTCTGCTTTACGCCTGGACCATGTCGATCGATCAGGGCGATACGTTTACCGTGCTACGGGCGGTGCTGGATACGCAGTTCTGGCTGACGACGCATGTGATCATCATCAATCTCGGCTACGCCGCCACGCTGGTCGCCGGTTTGGTCGGTATCGTTTACCTGATCACGGCATTCGTGATCCGGGACTTTGACAAGGCCACCCGCCGGACGTTTGCCAATATCATTTACGGGACCGTCTGTTTCGCGCTGCTGTTCAGCTTTTTCGGAACGGTGCTGGGCGGACTGTGGGCTGACGATTCATGGGGCCGGTTTTGGGGCTGGGACCCGAAAGAAAACGGGGCGCTGATGATTGTGCTCTGGAACGCCGTGATCCTGCATTCGCGTTGGGCTGGAATCATCCGGGAACGGGGACTGGCTGCGCTCGCCGTATTCGGAAACGTGGTCACGATTTGGTCGTGGGAAGGGGTCAATCAACTGGGCGTCGGCTTACACGCCTACGGCGGCGTTTCCAGCGGAGCAGCCGCCGGCAGCATTTTCTTCGAGCCTCTTTTCTGGCTGAAGGCGATCGTCCTGTTCCATATCACGATTGCGCTATTCGCCGGCCTGCTCCCCCTGTCTTGGTTCCGCAGCCACGCCGCCGAAACGAAACCGACGGTGGCGTGAAGGCATCAAATGTGAGGTGACGTTTCCAAAGTCGACAGGGGTACGAGTTCGCCCTGTTCGGCGGCCAGATCG